>JAZADA010000429.1:0-4082 GCA_036124135.1 Planctomycetota bacterium
CCCTTCCATCATGGCCCCCGTCAGGTCGTCAGCAGAATCTTCCTGCGAAGAATCAGTACTTGCTTCCGGTTCCTTCTTGGGCTCCAGGGTGAAGCGATAGAAGTCTTTGGCATCATCTAATTCGTTCCGGATGACGAGATTTCCCTGGGCGTCAATGAGAGCGAATTCACCGGGTGATCGCAGGGGCTTTTCCTTGGTGCTTCCCGGCAGTAGTTCACCGCCGAGGATGTCTGCGACAAACCAGTTTGTTTGTGCGTCGAACTCCTTAATGGTCTGGACGACGTGCGTAAACGGATGAGCATATCGTTGAGGACCACTGAAATTAAGGATGGAACCGCGAAAGACCTCTCGGTCGATTGGAACATCAACAGCGCGTGTTTTGTCCCAGGCAATAGTTTTTACCATGCCGCGAGGTTCGTCCAGCGTGAATTCATTGTTGCTGGCGTCACGGTTAAGCTTGGGTTCCAGGGCTGTACTGACCAAGACCTGTTCCGGGTGAGGAAAGTAGACTGGAGGAGTGGGATCGCTCCAGGGGGAATTGCGAAAGAACTTACGGTTTCTGGTGTCGTTGAGGTTCTGGAGTCGCAGGCGGACGTCATCAGCCAGCGTGTGCGTCTCCGGTGCGGAGTGCACGGTTAATTCACGCCCCTCGGTGACATTGGGGTTATTTGGATCTTCCAGGATCAACTGGATACGGTAACGGTAGGTGTGACCCGGTTGTACGTCGAAGTCATAGAAGCGAACCAGCTTATGGTCGACAGGCGTTTCTTCTTCCAGGAAAGATCCAGCCCCTTCTCCCATCATGCCTTCTCCCATCATACCTTCGCCCATCATGTCTTCCATGCCCATCTCTTCTTCTTCGCCGCCACCTGGATTCATTCCTTCCATGCCTGGAGCGAGGCCTGCTTCGTCCACGCTTTTCTTGCGACGAGCTACCGCTAAACCGGGAATGACCTCTTCATCTTCAGCGCGTTGAGCCACCTGTTCTTCAGAGAGTTCCTCCTCGATCTTGGCGGGTTTGCCACCGAGTGGCAGTTGCGGATGCCACATGAAGGATTTTAGATCTCGCATCATGATCGGGGGACAGGGCATAACAATTTGAGGGTCAAGATTGTCCTGGCTGACGAACGTTTCCTTGGCAGTTCCATTCCACTGGGGAATCTCCTTCGAGAAGTAGTGACTGGCAGTTTTGACAACTTCCCATTCATTGTCCGCGATTTTGCGATTTGGATCGCCCGTGACGTCAACGCGTTGAGCAGAGAATGACAGGAAGGCAGGTTTGTCGCGGGCACGGTCGTAACTCACGGCGCTGCCAAAGACTTCCTTGTACTGATCAAACTGTCGCTTGTAAGGTGCCAGGGCGACTACGGTGATCATCGGTCGCGCCAGTGGGATGACGTCTGCATCACCAGGGGCGATGAAAATATCTTCCTTGGAGCTCGGGGTGTAGGGGCGGGCAACGTAGCCCTGGACTTTATCGGATCCTAATTTCCAGATCGAGGAAATCTCGGTGTTGCCTTCGCCCATCATTTCGTCTTCCAGGCCTTCAGGCATCATTTCGTCTTCAAGACCTTCTTCGTCACCGCCGCCACCGCGAGTGCGGCGACGCCGTGGCGGACGTCGCGTCGCTTTTTTCTTGGGCTCTTCCAGCGTTGCAGGTTCATCATTAGCGGTGGGATCACTAAGCCTGTTGGTCGGGTTGTAGGCCAGGCAGACCGTGGCGGGGATCACCTGGATATCAGTGACGGTGAATAGTTCTGGATCACCACGCTTGGTAAGTGGGATCATCTTGGGTGGGTCAAAAGGAATTGGGGTTGAGTAGAATTGTGATGCGGTTGATTTTTGTTGCTCGCGGACTCGTTCCGGGTAATCGTTGGGTGGTTGCCGCTCCGGTAGCACTTGCTGCTCCCAGGTAGTTTGATCGAGGCTCTGGATATGGCTGCGAGCTGCCGTGATTTGCTGGTTCAGGTCAGCCGGTGATTTCTGGGTACCGGATGTCTTGGAATCAGGGGCCCAGAGTACGAATAAGATCGCCAGCAGTAAGGCGGTGACGAGCCCTACTTTTTCTGCATGTAGCAGTAAAAAAGCATTAAGTCCGCTCTCTTTTAAGTGGATGTTTTTTTTGCTCATCGTTTGCTCCTGTGAACAGGTTGTCGCTGCCTTGCTGGTTTTGCGTGGTGAATTAATTTGCCACCCGGGACTTTTCCCGTGATGGTGCTGTGTGGCTTGTGCTGTGTGGCTTATTGTGCCGGGGGGTTTGCCTCGGCAGGTGCTTCTGCATTATTGGCAGCCGGTTCTTCCGGTGCAATTCGAAGCATCTCGATATTAATGGGATTATAGATATAGACAACTCCGTAGAGTTCGATCTCTTCTTCGTACGGGAAGTTGGTGAGCAGCAGTCGCTCCGTGGTACTGGCGGCTGGCCCGCCACCGCCAAACATGTCCATCCCCTCACCGCCCTCTTCCCCGTCATCCATGGTGCCACCAAACATTTCCTCTTCCAGTGACCCTCCCTCCATGCCACCACCCTCGTCCATGCCAGCACCTCCGCCGGAGGAGCCACCACGTCCCGCTGATCCATTGACGGAAACCTGCAGGATCTCGATGGGTAACTTGGCATTGCCGCAGGCGGTTAGTAGTTCAGGTAACTTGGTCAGATCCATTTTGAGTCGCAGTCGAATGGGATAGCGTTTGGCAACTGCCAGGTAGATCGTTTCCAGGTCAGGTGACGTACTGGGCTCGAGTGCTGTTTTTAAACGGTCAGCCTCGAGTCGACTGAATGTGTTGTCAACGTAACGGTGGTGTGCCGGATGAGCCGAGGCGGTGCTGGTAGTACCCGTGCCAGTACCCGTGCCAGTATCCGTGCCAGTTCCCGTGCTGCCGCTGTCAATGGAGCCGCTCCCCTCGGAACCGCCTTCATCGTCATCCATGCCAGCTGCCATGCCCATCATGTCATCCATGCCTTCGCCGCCCATTTCATCGCCCATGCCGCCACCGGAGGACCCGCTTTGAGCGGCACTGAAGCTGGTTACACTGCCGACGTCTTTGATGCCATCAGCATTACGGCCCACTTCGATATTGAGAATTTCCGTGATCACTGCCTTGGAGGGGACCAGTGCATCTTGGTTGACATTCTTCACGACCTGCATGATCTGGTTCAAAACCCACAGGTCTTCCTGGGCGTAAAGTACCTGCATGGTGGTTGGGGTACGGGCCCATTGGAAACGGCCAAGGGTGCTGTTTTGACTCGCCGAGTCCCAGGATACGATGGGTGGCGGGCCGAGCGATTTGCTCCTGTCGCTGGCAGGTTGGCCAGTGCCGCCGAAGCCGGGCAGGTTATCACCGCCGGTTTCTTCCTTGGGCTTGCCAGCTTCCCAGTCAGAACGAATGACCTTGGCCAAGGGGGGGACTTGTTCCAGTACGTAAAGTTGGTATTGCTCCAGGTAATGCCGTTGAAGATTGTCTTCGGGTGCCTCACTGGGGAAATTGACAGTCTCGATGGGATAGCGTTGCCCGTTTTTCTCCAGTAGCCGATTGATGTCAGCCAGGAAATCTTCGCCCAGACCCTGGGGCCAGACGAGTACGTCTTTTTGACGTTCGTACTGCAGTTCCCAGGCGTCAAGCAGGTTTTGCTTGAGTTGTTCAACCAACACGTTCATCTTTTCGTGGGAGTGGTCATTGGGATGATTCGGGTTGTCATTAATGACCGAAGAAACCGAACTGAAACCAGTTTCAATCTCTCCCAGGAACATGGCGGCTTCTCCCTGTAATTTCTTGGTAGACATGTACCAGCCAAGGAGAAACACCACGACTACCGCGCCAGTGGTAATCCAGAAGGAGTGTTTCTGCAGGGATTTTATCAGGTCTTTGGTATCCATGGTTTATTGCTTTCCATTTGAATTCGCAGCAACCGTATTATTATCGGCCTCCGCTTGTTCCTGTCGTTTCTTTTCTTCTTCAGCAGCTTTACGTGCTTCAGCCTCTGCAGCACGCTTTTCATCCAGCTCCGTGATGCGCTGGGTCAGCAGCTTTTGCTGCCAGCAGAACTGTACGGTGAAGCTGTACTTGTTTTCCTCGAAAAA
>JAZADA010000430.1:0-18210 GCA_036124135.1 Planctomycetota bacterium
GGACGGCATCTTCACGGTGCATGTATTTGAGTGCCCACTGGGCTCCGTCGTGGTGTGGCCCCCCAAGGGCCTTCAGGCAGGCTTCTACCCCGCCGATGGCAACGAGAGCCCGAACGGCCAGGTGCGGGATAACGCGTCCCGGGTCCGGCTGGTTATAGAGTGGTGCCTTGCTCGGCACTTCAAACTGCGATTCACGAGCGGTCAGCGGCAGGATCGCCTCGGCAGCCTCGACGGCACCCAATCTACCCAGGCTAATCAAGGCTTGAGCACGGACCCGTGGGTTCGCATCCTGCAAACCACTCATCACGATGCCGGTATCGATATCGGCTGAGCTTTTACGATCGGTGAGCGCACGCAGCACGAATTCCCGCAGCGAGGGATGGTCCCGATAGACCTGCTGAATACCCCGGGTAACAGCCGGCTGCATCTGTGTCAGGGTATAAAGCGCTGCGACACGCCCATAAAGGGGAACGGTTTCATCCGCGATCATTTTCATGATCCCCTGAACTCGTTCGGCAGCGACACCACGCCGCAGCAACTCCCATTGGCTGTGCAGGCGGTATACCGCACTCGGATGCTTGAGGTAGCTGATCAACGCTGCATCATTCGCGGCATTTAGATCCGGGAAGGGCTTGGGGACGTAGCCACGGGGAACCAGTTGCGCCACGAAGCCCACGTTGGGGCCACCATAATTAAATTTCCCGTTTTTCCAACTGGCGACATACATGCGTCCGCTGCCATCTACATCGATATCCGTAGGTCGTGGGATTTTCAGGAACACATCCTGCTGAGCGGAAAAGGTCGCACCGGTTGCCGGCAGGTTATGTGAGTAGACCTCGCTGCGTCCCCAGTCACAGGTATAAACCGTATTGCGGTACTTTTCTGGCCAACGCAGGTCATGCAGGAACATGCCACCACACCCGCTGCCACCACCGTAATCAGCCAGCGGGGGCATCATCTCGTCCGTGAAGTTCTTGTACAGCGACGGATACCCGTACAGGCCACTCTGAATCACGTGACTCACCCGAATCTCCCAGCCACCTCCGTCATTCGTGTTGTCCCTGGTAAAGATATTCATATAGGGGTCAATACAGACGTCGAGAATATTTCGCTGCCCCCAGGAGAAGACTTCCATCTCCTTGCCATTTGGACGTATCCGCAGAATGCCTCCACCACGCCGAGTTAACTTCGTCCCGTCGGCGGCGGTCGCATTCACGAAACCAAAATCCCCGACGGCGATGTAGATCCAGCCATCGATCCCCACTCGAATCCCGTTCGTCGTATGATCCGCACCCCGTTTCTTCAGCTGGTCCGTGGTAATTCCCTTGACGAGAATTTCCTGCCGGTCTGATTTACCATCATGATCGTCGTCATGAAAAACGCTTAGAAATGGAGGATGCAAAACCCACAGTGAATGGTTGTCGAAGAAAAGTCCCCGGGGGTGATTCATGCGAGCAAATTCATTCACCTGGTCTGCTACACCATCTCCATCCGTGTCGATACAACGCAACACCTTGCCCCGTCCCGGCTCCTTACCGAGCGAACCCTGTTCGTCGACACCCACAAAGACGGTTCCATCCGCTGCCGCTGCGAGGCAGACAGGATAGTTTACCTCGGGAGGCGCCCCAAACATCGTTACGTCGAAATCCGCAGGCGCACTCACATCGCTAATCGACACACCCTTGGAACCCGTGGATGCGACCGCCTTGGGCAACTCCGGAAGTTCGCCATCCGACGCTTCAAACTCCCAGAAGCTGCCCCACATGCGTCGGTTTGCGCCCAGGAATTTAACCTGCAAGTAACGCGCCCCCGGCGCGTTCACCTTGTGGGCAACCACCCGCTGTTGTTTTTTGTTCTTCGAATAATCGACAATCTGTTTCCACGTCTTCCCATCCGCCGAGGAAAAGACCTGGTACTTGTAGGCGGTGTTCTCGCTTTCCCAATGAATCCGTACTGCTTTCACGTGCTGCGCCTTCTCCAGCTCCACCTGCCAGGTTTCACCTGCCTGGGAACCGGAGGCACACCAGCGTGTGCGAAGATCTCCATCGACGGCATTGCGGGCAAAGTTCTTCTTGGCAACCTCCTCGGAACTAGCCTGTGTCTTGCGTCCAAAGGCCAGGTTGCCTTCGCCGCAACATTTACCGGCCAGCACCGGAGCTCCACCCGAGCCTGCAACCGCCACCGTGGCCAGGGCAGCAATGGCCTTGTTAGTTGCCTCGTCGGGAGTCCGAAACGCTTTCTTTACGTCTGCGCCCACCGACCACAAGAGTCCACGCGTGAGCATATCCAGGTACTCGGGTTGAACCATGGTCTCGTTGTAGTGACCAATCGTCGTGGCAAACACGCGTGCCTTGTGATACTGGTTTGTCCAAACACAGATCTGCGGCTTACTATCACTGCGCCGCTTGGCCTGGCCAAGTGCAGTCGCCGTATCGAACAACTTGATACTGTGATAGAGCTCACCCTTGGGGACGGTCCAGGCTTTCCCGAGCGATTTGGTGATCGGGTTATCCGGCTGAGTCGCCTCCACGGTGTATGCGTAGTGGGGACCATGTCCCGGGGACTGCATCCCGCAGAAACGAAACCAACCATCGGTACCATTACGATAGCCGTGCATCGCGCAGTGAATCAGGATCGCTGGCTTCCCCTCGCGATGGGGCTTGAGAATCCGTTCCATCCAGGCGACGTCGGGCACATTAGAAAAACACTCGTTATGCACGATCACGTCATAATTGTCAGCCCACTTGGGATCCTCGTACAGCGGGATGCGGGCGTCCGTACTGGTCCCACCCTGCTGAACGATGGTCCACCGAACGTTGGCACGCGCCGAGATTCCGCGCGAAAGGATCAGTTTTTGTCGTGAATAGTCGTGACAACACCCTCCGGTAATCAAGAGCGCCCGGATCGGTTTTTCCTGGGCCTGTGAACGCAACCCTGTAAAACTCGTCAACACCACGACCAGACTTAGCAACCACCGCAGGATCATAACTTCGTCCCTTACTGTAAAATGTCGTACACGCACGCTCAATTATCGACAAACCGCCACAAAAGAAAAGGCGGCTGCAACCGGGATCCCGCTCGCATCTGAACGTTACTTTTGGTCCGTGAAAGTGCCTGAACACTTGACCGTATGCAACCGCTTTACCGCCAATCCCGATACTGTTTGAATACGACGGGAATCAGCGGTAGAGCCTGGCCAGGTAATCTCAATATCCACCGGGCCCTCGTGGGTTCCCAGGCCAAAGTGCAGTCGCAACTGGTTCTGATTTCCTTCGCCCGTGCCTGCCTCCACCTGCCGCGTATAGGTGTTCTCGCCCACCTTGATCCTCACCTGGGCTCCAATCGCGGAACGATTTACCTTCACACCATCGCCTGCCAACAGGATCTCGATCCACGCCTGCTCGGAAACCGTATTACGAAACAGCTTGCCGCCACTGATGAGATCCAACGCTCCATCGTTGTTGAAGTCCGCCCAGGCCGATTGGTAAGTCGGTGGCAGTCCCGCCACACCCGCTGCAACACTTACGTTGGTGACAGCAAACTTTCCATTATTCCGAAACAACACGGGATTGTTTTTACGGCCGAAAGAAGCTGTTCCATAGACCGTCGTGAAGAGCACATCCAGGTTCCCATCGTTGTCATAGTCACCCGTACTCGGTGTGGCATACGATTCCTGGTAATGAACTCCGCAGGGCCCCAGGTCCTTGAAACGGTACTCAGCCGCGCCCCCCAGGTTCTGTAAAAATCGAGATTTCGGCTGATCACCTCGGCCATCAACATGGGCAAAGTTACCGGCAAACAGATCGATCAACCCGTCGTTATTAAAATCTCCCCAGCAGGCACCGATCGAGTGACCACCGCCGAAACCGGGTGAAGTGGCTACCACGCCATACTTTGGCGCTGTCTCTGCGAACGTTCCTTTTCCATCGTTGAGCCAGAGTTGATTGGGCTGCAGACGATAATTGGAGACATACACATCCAGGTCGCCATCCTGGTCAAAGTCACAGGCTGTCACTCCCCGCGCACGCATTGAGCTCGTTGAACGCGCCAACTTGAAGGATTTCCCTCCCTCGTTGATCAACACCTGAAAGGGCCAGGTGATTCCCTTACCCCAGTCCTCGTAGCCACCAATATAGACATCTGCGAACCCGTCTCCGTTAAAATCTCCCCAGCAGGCACCACGGGACACGGACGGCGGCAACTCCGGCAGTGCTACCGCCGAAAATTTCATCTTGCCGTCGTTGTGGTAGAGCTTCCTGGCTGTCCAGGAAAACAAGTCCACCAGGCCGTCGTTGTCATAGTCCGCCGCCACGGAAGTGGGGACATCCGCCACGCGCGTAAAGCTCTTGCCGGCGTTATTTTTCCAGACTCCCCCCGAAACACATAAATCGACCCAGCCATCATTGTCCAGATCAACCCAGCAGGCGGCCCCCCTCGACACCTTGAGGCCCAGCTCGGCCGTCACATCCTTGAACGTCGGTTCCTGAGCTAACCCCGGCAAAACGAGCACGGCTAGCAGCAGCAGAAAACAACTCAACGTAATCACGACCGCTTGAGACTCTCTACGCGAAGCAAGCATTTTCATCTCCTTACCGTGTTCCTACTGATCGCCAGGCCGCTGCCCCGGAACGGGCTCGCGGTTACTTCCCGCTCCCGTCCAGGTTTGCCTCGATTCCTTCTTTACTCGGAGTGGTCGACGGAAAACCGTCCTTCGGAACTTCCATGTTAGCCGTCCAGAGTATGGCATTGAGAACCACGCGTCGAAACTGATCATTTCGCCAGTTCACATGTTCATGAGCGCCTGTAAATCCGAATCCACGCCCTCCGCCTGGGCGTTGATAGGCCCAGCCAACATGTTGTTTCTGGCCGGCAGCGACCGCCTTGCGAACCGTCGGATTCCCACTCCGGGCCCCATCCTTGCGCCGCAAGGTCTCCGGACCCGGTAAGGCCGAAAGTATCGGCGTTACGCCTTCCAGGTCCTTCACGAACCGCATATGGTAATACCACTCATCGTTCAGGGTAAATGGCTTGAGTCCGCGACTGACAGGATGATCCGGGAAATCCTTGAAGGTGGGTGTCCAGTGTGGGTTCACGGACCAGTCCAGGTCACAGAAGCCGCCCATCCATTGCAGGAATTTATCACCCGGTTTCCCTTTCTCTGCCTCGGTCGCCCAATGGATCATGACCACCCCGGCTCCCTTTTTCATCAAGCTATCAAATTCATCCAGGTGAGGATTAAGGACATGTCCTCGATGTCCCGTGCAGAAGATCACCACGGACGCTGCATCCTTCAAGATACTCGTGTCCTTCGGATATCCATAATGGGGAACCAAAACGCCCTCGACGGCCAGCCCTGAGCGATTAAGCGCTTCCGCCAGGATCATGTTTCCGGCACGGTGTTCATGTCTCATACGACCATGACTGGGCTTGCCTGAAATGAAGACAACCTTCGCCTTCTCAGCGGCCATCCCCGTTTCAACGGTCAGGCAGCACGCGAATAACAGACCAATGGTGACAGGCATCTTCATGACTTCATTCTCCGTGGATAAAAACAACTGCTTGCGAACGCCTGTTATCGCCCTTTTTCGGAGCACATGCAAGCGAACGGCGGCGATCCCTCACGCCGAGAAATCGCCCGGGGGGGCAGAATTACCGAAGCGAGCTCAGGTAATAGAAGACCAGGTACCCGGTCAATAAAATGGCAACCCAAACGGCCATGGCCCCGATCGAGGCGGTCCGGCGTGAAATGCCGTCCGGCCCGGACACCATGCGTATCCCCCCGAGGGCACGTTGCAGCAGCAACAAGACGGTCCTGTCAATCGCGCCACGCACATGTCCCAGCCAGCGAACTCCTCGTTCTACCGCCGACAGTTCCCCTGGCGCGGAGCGCCGAAATGGGCGGCGGTACAACCAATCCGTATCAAGATTAACCGACCGCAATTCCGGAGGATAAATTCCCCATTGGTTCATGACGGTGAAGGCCAGCGCGGACCACATTAACAATTGCAACTGGGTAATCACATGCGTGACATCATAGGCATGGTAATCGACCTCGTACGGCAGAATGTCGTAGAGCGGCTGCGGCCACACTCCAACTCCAATGCAGAGTGCCGAACCAATCCCCATCGCCAACAACATATTCCATGGCGCCTCCTTAACCCGCTTACCCGAGTCATGTGCAAAGAAGGCAAAGAAAGGAATCTTGATCCCCGAATGATGAAACACACCGGCCGAGGAAAACAGCAGCACCAGGAACACGACCAGGTTATGCTCTTCCGCAACGGCGGTCAGGATCAGTGACTTGGTCACGAAACCGCTAAACAACGGGAAGGCTGAAATAGAAGCCGCACCAATGATGCAGAACCCGGTGGTCCAGGGCATCGACTTATACAATCCCCCCAGTTCGGAACCCTTCACCGTACCCGTCCGGTAAAGAACGGCACCCATCGACATAAACAACAACGCCTTGTAGAGAATATGGGCAAAGGCATGTGCGGCCGTCCCGTTCAGTGCCAACTCGGACCCGATGCCGATTCCGACCACCATGAAGCCCAACTGGTTATTGAGGCTATAAGCTAATACACGCCGCAAATCATTCTCGATGACCGCGAAAAAGATTGGGAAGGCCGTCATGACGGCACCGATCCAAACCAGGCACTCCATACCCGGAAAACCTCGCGCCAAAGTATAGATAGCCAGCTTGGTGGTAAACGCACTAAGAAAGACGGTACCGGTAGGCGTTGCCTCGGGATAGGCATCCGTGAGCCAGTTATGAAGCAACGGAAAGGCAGCCTTGATACCAAAGGCGAGGAAAATCAATACCGGCCCCAGGCCCTGGCTGGCGAACGGAAAGTTCGCCAACACCGCCGGACTCTGAAAAAACGGTTCCAGGAAGTCGACCGATCCGGTGGCCTGGTAGTGGAGCACGATACCGGCCAGCAACACGACACCAGAACCTACCTGGACCAGCAGGTACCGCATTCCGGCCCGATAAGCTTGCTCACTGCGGCTGGCCCAGATCAGGAAAACGGAAGAGATTGCGGTTAGCTCCCAGTAAACAAACAGCGTCACCAGGTCACCAGAGAACACAGCTCCGATCGCTGCCCCCACGTAAAGCAGCGCCGACACGTGCTGCACGGTATCCTTGACGTGTAACGCATAGAGGGCACTTACAAAGGCCGCGATATGAAAAATATAGCCCCAGACAAGACTTAGCTTGTCGATATGTACCAACGTCAACTGCACACCATAGGCCTCGCGAGTCAAGGCGGTACCATGCGGCAGTAATACCAGGTGGATCAAGCTCAGCACCGGCAGCACCAGCAGCGCCACCTGCCGCATGCGTCCCCGCAGGAGAGCCACCAGTAGCGCCCCGGCCATCAGGACGATACCCGGAGGAAGACTAGTGATCATAGTAGTCCTCCTCCCGTTTCAGCAGGACGCGCAGCACCTTGGCCGCCAGTACCAGTGCCACACACGCAACCAGGCCAAAGATCCCAAAGAATCCCCACCAGCCTTCTATCTCAAAGTGCGTATGCTTGTGGTATCCGAAGTCAGCCAGCAGCAGCAGCGCGCACACCACGTATAGCGCATAGACAATTTTCTTGACATTGCGAGCGTCGTCGAGCCAGTATTTTTTATCAGGATCCATCGTCACTCTCATCAGGGTTGCAGCGTCGCAATCGGCAACAGCCACTGGTAAATGGTGTCTGCAAAGAAAAACAGGGCCACGCCACCAACCGCTGTACAGCACAGGGGAATTACGCACATCAGTGGCGCCTCCTTGATTTCCGGTTTTTCCGGACCATCCACTGGTGCAAAAAAGTAACCTCGCACCACGATCGGCATCAGGTAGGCAATATTAAGCAGGGAACTGATCATCAAGATCGCCATCAATGGTAATTGCCCAGCCTCCGCAGTACCAAGCGCCAGATACCATTTGCTCCACGAACCGCCGAACGGTGGTAAGCCGATCACACTGATCGACCCGAGCAAGAACGCGAACAGTGTCACGGGCATGACCCGCCCAATCCCACGCATGTCGCTAATCTCTGTTTTATGAGCCGCCACGTAGATCGCCCCGGCACAGAAGAACAGCGTAATCTTTCCACAGGCATGCATCGCGATATGCATGCTGCCTCCAACCACTCCATAGCTGTTAGCCAGCATCGCACCGAGCACAATGTAGGACAGTTGACTGATCGTTGAATACGCCAGGCGAGCCTTGAGGTTATCCTTGGTCAGCGCCACCAGGGACCCCAGTAGGATCGTCATCCCGGCGACATACATCAGCCAGGTGGAGACCCCCGTGCTGGTTAACAAATCGGTCCCGAAGATATAGACCACGACTTTCATCACCGTGAAGACACCTACCTTGACCACTGCCACGGCATGCAAAAGTGCACTCACCGGAGTGGGTGCCACCATGGCAGCCGGCAACCACCGATGAAAAGGCATGACTGCAGCCTTCCCTGTGCCAAAGACATACAGCGCCAGCAGCGCACCGAGTCCTAACGTGGTAAGTTCTTTCCCCGGCCTGAGATTCTCGGCCGAAAGAATTCCGCCTGCCGTGAAATCGAGTGTCCCTGCCAGGTTCCACGTCCAGGCCATCGCCAGCAGCAGCATCGAGACCGACGTGAAAAGCAGGATACTCAGGTAAGTCCGTCCACCCCGCCGGGCCTTTTCGGTTCCGTGATGCGTAACCAATGGATAGGTGGACAGGGTCAACACTTCGTAAAAGACAAACAACGTGAACATATTATGCGCCATGGCCGCGCCCATGGCAGCAAAGATCGCCAAGGCAAAGCAGACATAAAATCGCGTCTGGTGCTTCTCGTGATGTCCACGCATGTAGCCAATCGAATAGCAACTGGTCGCAATCCAAAGCGTAGAAGCCACCAGCGCAAACAACATTCCCAGGGGTTCTACACGGAAGGCGATAGGCAAACCGGAAACCACTTCAAAAGGAAGCGACCAGGCAGGTCGCTCGCCGGCGAATACCTGGGATGCCAGTGAACCCGCGACGCACGCGAGCGAGATGCCAGCCACCAGGGTAAACAATTCACGTACGTTTGGCCGCTTGTCAAACAACAACGTCAGCACGATCGCTAACAACGGGATTAACAGCAGCAAGACGATGGCAGTTGATGGATTCATGGGGTACCTCCCAGGAGGAGACTAGCCGCCGCCTGGGCGACCCCCGCAGACCAATCGGTCCAAATCCCAAAAACCACTGTCGCGCCGATCAGCAGACAAGTCGGGATTAACATCGCGACAGGTGCTTCCTTGACCGTCGCATGCTCTTCCAATGGCTCTTCAAAATAGGCTACTTCCACCACTCGCCAGACATAAATCACGGCCAGCAGCGAACTCAGCAGGACCAACAGGGCCACGGGCCACCAGCCACGTTCGAGGGCAGCACTCATCAGGTACCACTTGCTGATAAACCCGGCAGTCACCGGAACGCCTATTAATCCCAGGCCACCGACGACCCAGGCAAACATGGTCACCGGCATCCGGCGACCGATTCCCCGCAAATCATCAACCCGCAGGGAGCCAAGTCGATAAGCCAGGCACCCTGTCGCCAGAAAGAGGCCGCCCTTGATAAGGGCATGGTTAAACATGTGAGAGATCCCGCCGGTCAAACCACTGACGGAAGCAAAACTGATTCCCAGCACCATGTACCCCACCTGGGCAATACTCGAGTAAGCCAACAGTCGCTTGACGTTGGTCTGGAAAATCGCCGCCGTCGAGGCCGCCACGATACCAATTAACGACAGGACCATCAGGCCTGTGTCCAGTGGCAACTTCGTGAAGGCAAAACTGGTACCAAAGATCGTGAAGACAAACCGAAGCAGCACATAGACCGAAACCTTCGTCGCCGTGGCTGCAATGAAGGCCGTCACTGCGGAAGGGGCATAGGTGTAGGCATTGGGCAACCACATGTGTAGTGGGAAGAGAGCCATTTTCAGGCTGATCCCAACGGACAGGAAGGCAAAAGCCACCAGGATCGTTCGGGTCTCTATGACCAGTCGCGACGTGCCATTGATTTCAGTCGTCTGCTGCAACCGAACCGCCATGTCAGCCATATTGAGCGTACCAGTCATCATGTACATCAAGCCGATGCCGATCAGGATAAAGGTCGCGCCAATCGTCCCCATCACCAGGTACTGAAACGTCGCGGTCAAAGCACGGCGCGATTTACCCAGACTGATCATCGCATAGGCCGATAGAGAAGAAATCTCCAGGAAGACAAATACGTTAAACATGTCCCCGGTAATCACGATACCCAGCAGGCCCGTCAGGCAGAGCAGGTATTCTGTGTAGAACAGGTAGTGCAGATCCCGTGGCACCTCCCGGTCGACGCTTAGCGGGGCAAATGACAATACCGTGGCGCCGATCCCCGAAACAAACAACAGCACAAATGCACTCAGCGCATCTACCCGATACTCGATACCCCAGGGAGCGACCCAACCGCCTAGTGCATAAACCTGCTCCCCCTTATCCAGGACCGTGACCAGCAGCGTTGCCGTCAGGGCAAAGGTAGCCCAACTGACCACCAGCGCAATTCCCAGCGACATCCGGCGTTGTCGCACCAGGACGCATAAGGGGGCCGCAATCAACGGCACAATAATCGGTAATACCGGGAGGTGGTCTAACATTCGGCCTCCTGGTCAGCGGCCAAGATCTCATCTTCTTCAATCGTTCCGTAGGCCTCGCGGATGCGTACGATCAAGGCGAGTGCCATCGATGTGGTCGCAACCCCCACGACAATTGCGGTCAGCATCAGGACACTCGGAAGTGGGTTCGTGAACTTCTCCAGGTCGGCACCGGTGTAAAAGTTCTTTGCCGGCCTAATAGGCGTGGTGCCCCCCTCGACCTTCCCCATCGTGATGTAGAGCAGAAAGACGGATACCTGGAAGATACTCAGCCCGATCACTTTCTTGACCAGGTTGCCATGCGCCAACACCACGTAAAACCCGATCATCATCAGGACAATCACGACCCAGTAGTTGTAGAGTCCCAGTACCTGGCTCACTGCACACGCTCCCGCCCTGCAAAGGCAAAGAAAATCGTGATCATTACAGCAGCTACCGTAAGTCCTACCCCCAGTTCCACAACGAGGATTCCCAGGTGCTGTCCACGCGGCAAAATACCGTGGTGCTGGTCTCCCACTTCCTCCTTTGCCACGGGATGCTCCTGGTGCTCACCACCATGATCCGCCGACTCACTATGATGCTCCGCGTGGCCGCCCAGCGCGTTGTAATCCAGGAACGTTCCCCCGTTCAGCATGGCGGCAACGCCCGTACCGGCGTAAATCAGCACACCGAGCGCAGCAAGGGTTTCCATCAGCAAGGGGGGCGCCACGCCCCGGGCTGCATTGAGACCGAAGATCAACCCGTAGAGGATCAAGCCGGCGGCGAAAATCACTCCTGCCTGGAAACCACCACCGGGCCCGTAATCACCATGAAACTGAACATACAGCGCAAACAGCAAGATGTAGGGGATCAGCAACTTGGCCACGATGCGGAGAATACTCTGTTCTCTCATGCGTCATCCTCCTCGTCTCGGTCTCGACGCCTGCGCATTAACAGCAGCACACCGATGCCGGCCGTGAAGATAACTACCGTCTCCCCGAGCGTGTCATAGCCCCGATAACTGGCCAGCACCGCCGTGATAATATTGGGGACATCAACTTTCGATTCGCTCCCGTCTACGTGAGGGACAGTATCCGCAAGAAACTCCGGCGCAAGGCGCTGATGCACCGGTGCCTCCGGATCCCCGTAGTACGGCATGTCAAAGGTACCGTAGATCAATGCGGCCCCCGTCACGATCACCACCACCAGCGGTACCAGCGCTCTCCCCGACGGTGGCTTGGCGGTACGACTGGTCAACGCCAGGGTGCCCAGCATCAGGAAGGTGGCAATACCGGCCCCTACGGCTGCCTCCGTAAACGCCACGTCCGGCGCGTCGAGCAGCAGCATCCAGCTGGCTCCCAGGAAACTATAGATGCCGGTCAACATGGCAGCGGCCCAGAGATCACGCATCCGTACGATCGTGATGGCCGTTCCCAGCAACAGGATCAACAGCAAGATTACGATCAGGTGAGTCGCAGCAACCGCGGTCATGGCCTCAGCACCTCATCATCATCAGCAACCAACGGGTCCAATCCGTCCGACAAGGCGGACCTTGCCAGCGCATGGCATCCCGTGGGACTCGTGATAAACAGGAAGAACAGGATCATCAACAACTTAACCATCACCAACCAGGGATGCATTCCCAGGTGACCTGAGACACCTACCTTGATGGCCTGGAAGACCAGTCCCATCATGATCAAACCCGCTCCCAGGGTATCCGTGATCCCTCCACCATGCAGCCGCGAAAAGAAATCCGGAAATCGCAGCACGCCGATTCCTCCCACGAGCGCAAAACCGGCGCCCAGGATCAGGCATACGATACTGAGAATATCAAAAACCATATCCACGTCAGACGATATCCTTCTCTGCCTGGTCATCTGCAAAGTGACCATACTTGGTAAAACGCAGCACGGCCACAACACCAATGAAATTCATCAATGCATACAGCAGCGCCAGATCCAGGAAGTCTGGTCGCGACGTCATGAAACCGATCACGGAGATCAGCAGGACGGTCTTCGTGCCAAACATATTGAGTGCCAGGATGCGGTCAAAGACGGTGGGCCCAAGGCTGGCACGCGCCAACGCCAATCCCATCGTGGCCAGGATCGCCGCCATCGTCACCGCGAAAACAGGAAACATGAGTGTCATGACCGTTCCTCCAGGGCCGTGACTCGCCGATTCATCTCACCCGATGCATCCTCGGCCGCCGCCTCATCGGTCAGCGCGTGAACCACGACCTCGTCTCCATCGACATCGACCGACACCGTTCCCGGGGTCAACGTGACCGAGTTCGCAAAAATAACACGACCGAGCTCACCCTGCTGGCTGCTCTTGATACGAATCATCTGCGGACGAATAGGCAGTCGCGGATTGAGAATCCGTCGCGCGACATCAACGTTGGCCTGTACGATTTCCTTGAGCAACCAGATTCCGTAAAGGAATGGCTTGATCCCCAGTTGCACGGGCACACCCTCTTCATCCACGATCTGCATGCGACCTGCCAGGCAGACCACGCCGGAACACGAAATAACGCCGAACGCAATCATCAATGGGGTGTAGTGGCCGGACCAGAGCAACCAAATGACAAAGAGGACCAGGCCCAGGGCTACCGAGTAACGAA
Source organism: Planctomycetota bacterium (assembly GCA_036124135.1). GTDB lineage: Bacteria > Planctomycetota > Planctomycetia > Pirellulales > Pirellulaceae > JAZADA01. The sequence continues at coordinate 13,258 of JAZADA010000430.1, forward strand.
TCGGCTTCCTCGCTGGTGGCGAGCTGACCGGTTCCGTGTCAGAAAAAGACATCTCGAATCACCCTCTGAGAAACCCGTAACAAGGAGCAAATACAGCTGAAAACAGCACAATCCATGTGATTTCCATGATAACTCACCGTCCACTCGACTGTCGAGTCCTTCTTGGCCGACCTGCGGGAAGCCCTCATGAATTCGTTTCCTTTTTGTTAGAATAATCAGACAACGATTTCTACAATCTCCCGTAACCGGAAAGAACCGCGATGAAGACGCTCCTCACGACCCTCTTACTGCTTTTGTTTGCAGATCATCTTCCGGCGGCTGAGACACCTCCGAATTTCATCGTCATTTTCGCGGATGACCAGGGCTACCAGGATCTTGGCTGCTTTGGTTCCCCGAACATCAAGACGCCCCATATCGACAAGATGGCCGTGCAGGGCATTCGCTTTACCGATTTTTACTCGGCCTACTGTGTCTGCAGTGCCTCTCGAGCCTCGTTGCTAACCGGTTGCTACCAGCCCCGCATCAGCATGCGGGGAGTACTCGGTCCTCATTCCAAGGTCGGCCTCAATCCTGACGAGGTGACGATTGCCGACATGCTCAAGAAGAAAAACTATGCCACGGCCATGGTTGGCAAGTGGCACGTCGGGGACCAACCCGAGACGTTACCGACCAGCCAGGGTTTCGACAGTTACTTTGGACTCGCCTACAGCAATGACATGGCTCGCAAGCGAGGCTGGGGCAACGGACCTGCTGACCTGGACAAGATCTGGACCATGAAGAAATGGGACATCTACAACAACGAGATCTATCGCAATAAGAAAGCCATTGAATCTCCCGTTAACCAGGTCACCCTGACCGATCGCTACACGGATGAATGCATACGCTTCATCAAGGCAAATTCAAAGAAGCCGTTCTACCTACACATGTGCCACGCGATGCCGCATGTGCCTCTCTTTGTCAGCGACGATCGTTACAATCCCGACCCGAAAACCGCTTACCGACTCACGATCGAACACATTGATCATTCCGTGGGTCGTATCCTCACGACATTGGATACGTTGGGCATCGCGGATAATACCTTTATCGTCTACACCAGCGACAACGGTCCGTGGCTGAGCAAGAAACACCATTCGGGTAGTGCCCTCCCCCTACGAGCTGGCAAGATGACCACCTTTGAAGGAGGCATGCGAGTGCCTTGCGTGATGCGTTGGCCGGCTGGAATTAAGGCCGGCCAGGTAACCCACCAGGTCGCGGGTACCATCGACGTCCTGCCCACCTTTGCCAGCCTGGCAGGAATCCCACTCGACACCTCAAAACCCATCGATGGCCGAGACATCTCGGCCCTGCTAAAGGATCCTTCGGCCACCTCACCTCATGCTGAGGAAGGCTACTATTACTATCGAAACAACAAGGTCGAAGCGGTCCGGGTGGGGGCATGGAAGCTCTCCTTCCGTGGGAAAAAAACCGAACTCTATCACCTCGGCAAGGATATCGCGGAGGCAAACAACGTCGCCAATGCTCATCCCGAGGTGGTCAAACAAATGCAGACCCTTGCCACGAAATACCATGCGCAGCTTATGAAAGAGCAACGCCCTGCCTGGACGGCCAAACCTTAGCATCAGCCAATCGACTCCATCTACAGATCACGATCCATTGCCCACACATGTGCCGATGAAACGCTCCTTGACCACCAGCCTACTCGTAATGCTTTGCCTTGGTACCGTGGCCTTCCTCCAGGCTGCTCCCCCGGCTCCCACTGCGGGCGTCCTCGAACATTTCGAAAAGCAGATACGTCCCGTGCTCGTTTCGAAATGCATCAAGTGCCACGGCCCCACCAAGCAAAAAGCAAAACTGCGACTGGATTCCCGCGAGGCAATGCTCAAGGGCGGTGAAAGCGGTCCCGCGATTGTGCCAGGAAAACCAGCCGACAGCCTGCTCCTTGAGGCACTCCAGTACGAGGGGCTGGAAATGCCTCCCAACGGACAACTGAACCAAAAGGTTGTCAACGCATTTCGATCCTGGATCGCCGCCGAAGCACCCTGGCCGAAGCAAACGGCTAGCCTGCGAGACACCGGTCATGGCATCACCGCCAGCGATCGTCAGTGGTGGGCATTCCGACCATTGCAACGCCCGACGCCTCCTAACCCACCACCAGCGAATTCAACGTGGGCGCGCAATCCCATCGACCAGTTTGTCCTTAAAAAGATGCAGCAACACGAGGTGATTCCTGCACCCGTCGCTGCACCCGCTACCCTCCTGCGACGGCTCTATTACGATCTTGTTGGCGTGCCTCCCAGTCCAGCCCAGGTGAAGGCTTACCTGGCAAACCCGTCTGCCGACGCCTGGGAAACAACGGTCGACAAACTGCTTGCCGACCCGCGTTATGGAGAACACTGGTCACGGTTTTGGCTGGACCTGGTCCGTTATTCAGATTCCGACGGCTGGAACCAGGATGCCCTGCGACCCCATATCTGGAAATACCGGGACTACGTCATCCGCTCTTTCAATGACGACAAACCCTACGCTGACTTCGTTCGCGAACAACTGGCTGGCGACGAGATCCCTGGCGACCATCCCGAGTATCGCGTCTCCGCCGGCTTTCTCCGCCTGGGAATTTACGAATACAACCAACGTGATGCGCGTGGACAGTGGAACGACATCATGAATGAGATGACTGATGTCGCCGGCGACGTTTTCCTGGGACTTAGCATGGCTTGTGCGCGTTGCCATGACCACAAGTTCGATCCAATCCTGCAGCGGGATTATTTTGCGTTGCGAGCTTTCTTTGAACCGATCATCTGGCGGGATGACCTGCTGGAGGCGACCGGCGCCGAGCAAACCGCCTACCAACAGCAAATGGCCCCGTGGAACGAGAAAACCGCAGCGGTACGGTCCCAACTGGAGGAACTGGTGGCTCCCCACCACGCCAAGAAATGGAAATCGACCGCCGGCAAATTCCCCAAGGAAATCCGCGACGCTTTTTACAAGGAACCTGCGGACCGCTCTTCCTGGGATGAGCAAATGAGTTACCTGGTCTCGCGACAGTTTTACGAGGAAGCGGGTGGACCGCTTAAAACCCTCGGCACGGAAGAGAAGACTCGACATGCTGCACTGCTCAAGGAACTAGCAACGTTCGACAAGCTGAAGCCAAAACCCCTTGGCAAGCTGATGACCGTCACGGATCACCAGGGCAAGCATTCCCGGACGATGATCCCGGATGATCCTGACCAGCAGCCCATCGAGCCCGCCTTCCTAACTGTTTTACAGGAACCTAACAGTGGCCCCCTGGCGTTACCAACCGTCGAGGATTCCAGCGGTCGCCGGACCGCCCTTGCCAACTGGATCGGCCGCGAGGACAACCCGTTAACCAACCGTGTGATCGTCAACCGCCTCTGGCAGCAACACTTTTCCCAGGGTCTCGTCACGACTGCCAACGACTTTGGTGCCAGCGGTGAGCGGCCCACTCACCCGGAACTACTCGACTGGTTAACCACCGAGTTCATCGCACGAGGTGGACGTTTCAAATCCCTTCACAAGTTAATCCTGATGTCTGCCACATGGCAGCAATCGGCGATCCACCCGGATGCCACGCAGCAGCAACAACGAGACCCCGCTGAACACTTGCTCTGGCGTGCACCGATCCGTCGCCTGACTGCGGAGCAGATCCGCGACACGCTTCTCTCCGTGACCGGGGAACTCAGTCCCCAGGTCGGGGGTCCCAGCGTTGATGCCAAGACACCTCGCCGCGGCCTCTACGTGAAACATTTTCGCAATCGCCCCGATCCCTTCCTCCACGCTTTTGACGTAGCCGGCGGATTAAAGAGCGTTTCGCAGCGCAGCCAGACGACCACCCCCACTCAATCTCTCCTGATGATCAACGGCGATTACACGCTGGCCCGCGCCGGTGTTCTTGCCAAGCAACTAGCCAAACTAAAAATGGCTCCCGAAGAGATACTTTCCGAGGCTTTCGTACTTACCTGGGGACGCCTGCCCTCCGCCCAGGAATTGAGCAAGGCGGTGGCCTTCAGCGGTGGACCGTTTACCAGCGAGTCGGACCGTATTACCGAGGAACAACTCGTCGATTTCTGCCACGTGCTCTTCAATTCCAGTGAATTTATCTATCTCGACTAGGTCCTTCCACGCTACACTAACAATAGTCCATCATGAAGAAACCATTAGCTACCCCCCTGGCCACCCACTCACCGACACGCCGCGACTTCCTCTCGCAGGGCGGTGTTGGCCTGGGCGCTATCGCACTGAACTGGCTTCTTCAGAAGGAAGAGGCGAAGGCCGTTGCTCCGCAACTGACGCATCACGTGGCCCGCGCCAAAAACGTCATTTGGCTCTTCATGGCCGGCGGTCCCAGCCACCTCGACCTGGTCGATCCCAAACCCCTGCTTAACAAGCTGGCCGGCCAGTCACTGCCCGCCAGCTTCAAGGAACCGATCACCCCGATGGGTGAACAAGGATCGCCTTTACTCGCCGCACCCCGCACCTGGACCCAGCACGGGCAAAGTGGCATGTGGGCCTCCGAGTGGATCCCGGAAATCGGCTCCTGCATGGATGACATCGCCGTGATCCGTTCCTGCTGGACAAACGGCATCAACCACGCCGGCGGCACCTGCCAGATGAACACCGTCACCAACGTGGCCGGTCGCCCCTCGCTCGGATCCTGGGTTCATTATGGGCTGGGTACTGAGAACCAGAACCTGCCGGCCTTCGTCGTCATGCTCGATCAACCCAACAAGACTCCCCCGAACGGCATTCGCAACTGGGGCAGCGGCTTCATGCCAGCGACCTACCAGGGCGTTCCAATCGATGGGACCAGTGACGAGCCTATTGCGAACCTCAACTCACCCAAGGGTTACGATACCTCACGACAACAACGCAAGCTCTCCTTGCTGCAGCAATTCAATCGGAATTTCGCGGCAGCCCGTCCTCAGCAAAGTGAGC
>JAZADA010000431.1:0-4634 GCA_036124135.1 Planctomycetota bacterium
CGGTACCGTGCAGGGAAATCAACTGCAACTCCGTGTCGGCTTCGCCAACGAAATCAAGAAAGCCATTCCGCAGGGCCTCGATGTCACGTGTCCGGATCAGAACCACGTGGTCATCAAGGGCTGTGACAAGCAGAAAGTCGGCCAGTTCGCTGCCGAGGTGCGGGCCGTTCGAAAACCTGAACCCTACAAGGGTAAAGGGATTCGGTATGACGGTGAATACGTGAAGATCAAACCTGGAAAAGCAGCAACCTAGTAATTGAATTCCATGGCCCGCCATGGATTGACATTGAATCGGAAGGTCAGTTTCGTGAACAAGAACAAGTTCCTCGGCAAACAACGTGCTCGACGCAAGTCACGAGTCCGCAAGAAAGTACAGGGAACCGCGGACTGTCCGCGTTTGAATGTATTTCGTAGCCACAAGCACCTGGCTTGTCAGCTAATCGATGATGCCAGCGGGAAAACCCTCGTCACGGCAAGTACCTACGAACAAGCACTCCGGAAAGATATCGCTTACGGTGGAAATTGCGATGCAGCCCAAGCGATTGGCAAGCTGCTTGGTGAACGAGCCCTCGAAGCAGGTATCACGAAGGCGCGGTTTGACCGGGGACCCGTAAGGTACCTGGGACGCGTAGCAGCCCTGGCAGATGCGGCCCGTGAAGTGGGCCTGAAATTTTAACAACCAATGACCGGTAACCCGGCACGGAAACCTCAAGGGAGCAATAACACGGTGTCCACGCATTCAAGTCACAGTGAATACATCGATCGCGTCGTCAAAATCAAGCGCTGTGCAGCGGTTGTGAAAGGTGGACGACGATTCAGCTTTGCCGCCCTCGTCGTGGTCGGTAACGGCAAGGGAAAAGTCGGTTGGGGATACGGTAAGGCCAATGAGGTGCCCCCCAGCGTCGAGAAGGCCAACAAGCAGGCTACCCAGTCGATGGTGGAAGTGCCTGTTGTCGATGGAAGCATCCCCCATACCGTTCGTGGCCGCTTCGGAGCAGCCAAGGTTATCCTGCTGCCAGCCGGACCCGGTACCGGCGTAATCGCCGGAGCAGCGGTGCGAGCCGTCTGTGAGGCTGCCGGTATCACCGATATCCTGACCAAGAGTTTTGGTACCAACAATCCAGTTACCCTCGTTAAGGCAACCATTAACGGGTTGCAGCAATTGCGGACGCAGCAAGAAATTGAAAGACTGCGCGGAGTTACATTGACATGAATCTTGATGACGTCCATCGTGGCATAAAGAAAAACAAGAAGCGTAAGCGGATCGGACGTGGCCCCGGTTCCGGGACCGGCAAGACGGCTGGTCGTGGACACAAGGGACAGAAATCCCGTTCTGGCTATTCGGCCCATCCTGTTTTCCAGGGTGGAGCAATGCCCCTGGTCCGGCGCGTTCCCAAGCGTGGATTCAATAACAAGTTCGCGCTCTCGGTCATGGCTGTTAATGTCAGTGAACTCGAGCGCGTCTTTGCCGCCGGTGACGAGGTGAACCCCCAGACCTTGCGGGAACACTCCATCGCCAAGAAACGCTACGACGTGCTGAAGATCCTCGGCAACGGTGAACTGAGCAAGAAACTCAACGTGTCTGCTCATCGCTTCAGCCAGTCTGCCCAGGAAAAAATTGAAAAAGCAGGGGGGACCGTCACGATCCTGCCCGGTAAAAAAGGCGTGGTGAAGAACAAGATGGCATCCGCACGGGCCACCGAGTCCGCGCCGGAAGCGGCACCAGCAGCCGATGAAACCGTGGAAGATTCTGTAGCCACTGAAGAAGCCACTGAAGAAGCCACTGAAGAAGCTACTGAAGAAGCTACTGAAGAAGCTACTGAAGAAGCTACTGAAGAAGCCACTGAAGAAACCACTGAAGAAACCACTGAAGAAACCACTGAAGAAGCCACTGAAGTGGAAGATTCAGAAGAAAGTGAGAGCCAGGACTCCTAGGGAAGACATGGAAGTCCCGTTAAATGACCCCTGGCCACCATCCATGGGTAGTAGAAACACGTTCGTTCATACGATCGCTCTACTTGAAATACGAGCAAAAGGATTGACTTAGTCTCATGCTGGAAAAACTCCGCATTGTTTTCACGATTCCAGAGCTCCGGAAGAAAATTCTTCTCACGCTGATGCTGCTGGCCATCTATCGTGTCGGTTACCAGATCACGATTCCGATGGTCGACCAGGCACGGCTCCAGGCAACCAGTGGTGCCGGCGGCGGCATCCAGGATTTCATCACGCGGGTTTCCGTCTTTAGTGCCAGCAATCTAAGCCAGGCCACTATCTTCGGCCTGGGAATCATGCCTTACATTTCCGCCTCGATTATTTTTCAACTCCTGGGGAGTGTCTGGAAACCGATCGAGGAACTGAAAAAGGAAGGAGAGGCTGGCCGTAAGAAGATTAACGAGTACACGCGTTATGTCACGGTCATACTTTGCCTTATTCAAAGCTGGGCCTATGTCAAATTCTACCTGATGGCCTTCGATGGAGGTCTCCTGGTACACCCGGACTTCAAGTCACTGGCAACGAACCAGCTTCATTTCGGCTGGCAGTTAACTGCCATCATGATGATGACCTGCGGTACGGTATTCCTGATGTGGCTCGGTGAACAGATCGACGAATTCGGCATTGGTAACGGAATCAGCTTGCTGATCATGGCCGGTATCCTGGCCCAGATGCCGGGAGCTCTGATCGAGATGTTCCAGACCCAGGTCAAGATAGCATTGACCGGTATTTTCTCCGGTGAAATCGGCGTGGAGGCACTGGCCTTGCTCGCTGCCTGTTTCGTGGGCGTGGTTGTCGGTGTCGTCTTTATTACACTGGGCCAACGACGAATTCCCACGCAGAGTGCCAAGCATGTACGCGGTCGCAGGGTCTACGGTGGTAGTCGTCAGTACTTACCGCTGCGAATCAACCAGGCTGGCGTGATGCCTATTATCTTTGCCAGTAGTCTTTTAATGGTACCCGGTTTTCTTTTCTCGGCATTGTCTGGAATCTCCTGGGCGACCAATATCGCAACACCACTGACCCAGGTCTTTACCAGTCAAAGTGGATTTATCTACAACCTGTTCTATGTCTTGATGATTTACTTCTTCTGTTATTTCTGGACGGCCATCACGTTCAACCCCAAGGAAATGTCAGAGAACCTTAAGGATTACGGAACCTTTATTCCGGGGCATCGCCCAGGCAAGCGGACCGCCGATTACCTGGAACGTGTCATGGTGCGTATCACCTACGTGGGAGCTGGTTTCCTTGCCTTTATCGCGATCGTACCAACCATTATTTCATCCCTGCTGGGCGTCAGTTACCAGGTCTCCAGCTTTTATGGTGGAACCGGTTTGTTGATCGCCGTTAGTGTTGCATTCGACCTGGTGCAAAAAATTGATAGCCACCTGGTGATGCGAAATTACACAGGCCTTCTAGAAGGCCCGTAACATATAAACCCCTATAGCAACTCGATCCAGTGAACTTACCCGGAATGCCAATTGCAAGCCGGCGCCCGGGACGAAATCTTTTAATCTGATTTTTCCGGTAAGGCACTTAACCATGCGGATCATACTGATCGGACCACCCGGAGCGGGCAAGGGAACACAGGCTGAACATCTCGTGCGAGATCTGGATATCCCGCATCTCTCCACTGGAGAAATGCTCCGTGCTGGTATCAAGGCTGGTACCGAGCTGGGGAGACAGGCAGCCCGGTACATGGACCACGGCCAACTGGTCCCGGATGACCTGGTTGTCAGCATCGTCAATGAACGCATACAGGAAGAAGACTGCCGTAACGGATTCTTGCTGGATGGGTTCCCGCGCACGATCCCACAAGCCCATAAACTGAACGAATTGCTCGATCAGCGGCAGACTCAACTCAACCTGGTCTTGGAGATTCAGGTTGAGGACCATGAACTGGTAGAACGGCTTCTGCAGAGAAAACGGCCGGATGACACGAGTGAAACGATCGAGGCACGGCTACAGGTCTACCAGGAGCAGACCAGCCCTCTCCTGGTCTACTATTACGAACGGGGAATACTGGCCACGATCAACGGACAGGGCACGCCTGATGAGGTCTACAAGCAGATCCAGCTGGTCCTCCAGCAGCATCGGGTGAATAACTGAGCCAGGAGACGCCAGAAGCCCTATTTTTTCCGGTCCACGCCCTTGAACAAGTCGCTCTAAAACATTTATAATTGCTGACTTCCGTAAATTTAGCTGAGGATCCCATAATGAAAGTCCGTTCCAGTGTTAAGCCGATGTGTGACAACTGTAAAATCGTGCGTCGCAAGGGTCGGATTTATGTTATCTGTTCCAATCCTCGTCATAAGCAACGACAGGGTTAAGGGCCGCCGCCAGCAATTTTTTTTACGGAACAAACAGGACAGGAGTTAACCGTATGCCACGTTTACTAGGTGTCGACATTCCCAACGACAAGGCCACCGTCATCTCGTTGACTTATCTCTACGGAGTGGGTCCACGGATCGCACGGGAGTTGTGTCACAAGGCCGGTATTTCCCCGCAGGGGAAAGCACGGGACCTGGCTGACGATGAACTGGGACGGTTGGCTGCACTGCTCGAACGTGACTACGTCGTGGAAGGTCCACTGCGACGACAGTTACAGCAAAGCGTGGCACGCCTGCGAGATATTAAATGTT
>JAZADA010000432.1:0-5790 GCA_036124135.1 Planctomycetota bacterium
GAGTGGCGAGCGCAGCGCCGCGGCGCTCAGGCCGGAGAGGCTAGCGGGAGAGAGAGCACGGGCAGGAGGAGGAGCGTGGAGAGCGGCAAGCGCAGCGCCGCGGCGCTCAGAGCCGGAGCAGCGAGCAGCCGGAGCAAAGACAGAAAACTCACTGCTCCGACGACAGAGCCGTCGCCGTGGTAGGCCACCGGGGAGGCGCCGATGTGGGAGTTGACGTGTTTGAGCCGCGCGGATGCTGAGACGTCCATCGGTAGGTAAGCTACACACCAACACCAGCTTTTCTGCTGCCCTGAAGTCGAGCAGAGAGAACGGCGAGTGGAGGGTCAGAAGACTCCGCGCAGTACGCGGACACCCACTCGGAAGCGCCGTATGCGAAACCCACCCACCTTCGCAAACGAACAACGCAATCCTCTCGACATCGATGATGCCACGCACCGCACCCAGATTATTGACAATATCTCTGCCATTTTCTCGATCGTGAATACGGCGCGAGCGGCACTGAAGAACAAGGCCAAGGAATTGATGTCGGTGGAAGGCGTGGCCGAGTTCAATTCCCAGATGAAACTGCTGAACCAGGCGGTCGTCAACTACCTGGATATCTGTGATACCCCCGTCAAGTGTGAGGAATTTCTCACCAAGGTGATGATCCAGCTGGAAGAACTCGAGGGTCGATTTGCCGAGTTCGACGAGTTTGTCGTCCAGTTGACGGATAAGCGGGAAGAAATCTACAACGCGTTCGAGACCCGAAAGTTGTCACTGGTCGAGGCTCGCAACAAGCGTGCGACGGCCCTGATGAATGCCGCGGAGCGAATCCTCAAGGGGATCCAGGCTCGTGTCGACAGCCTTGAAACTATCAACGATATCAACGGTTACTTTGCCTCGGACCTGATGATCGACAAGGTGCGGGATATCGTCGGCCAGCTCGAGGAACTGGAAGATTCCGTCAAGGTGGATGATATCCAGAGTCGCCTGAAGACGATCCGCGAAGATGCGGTTCGACAGTTGAAGGATCGACAGGAATTATTTGTCGATGGCGAAAATGTGATCAAGATGGGGAATCACCATTTCTCGGTCAATGTCCAGTCACTGGACCTGACCACGGTACTGCGTGACGACCAGATGCAATTGCACCTCACGGGTACGGACTTCTTTGAAGCGATCGAGGATGAACGGTTGCTGGCGACCCGGGATGTCTGGGACCAGGAAGTGGTATCTGAGAACAAGCGTGTGTATCGCGGAGAGTACCTGGCCCACGTGCTGCTGCAACATGTTCGCTCAGATGATGAGGTGAGTGAACAGGATTTGCTGGAAATGGAAACGCCCCAGCGGTTGGAATATATCCAGCAGTTCATGGGACCCCGCTACACCGAGGCTTACGCCAAGGGTGTGCATGATCATGATGCGGAAAAAATTCTGCAGGCCATGTTGGAAATGAATAGCTCCATTGGCCTGTTGCGTTTTCATGCCCAGGCCCGTTCCCTGGGAGTTCTCTTCTGGGAACACTTCGGTGATGCCAAGTTCAAGACGTTGATGGCCGATCGCTTGAAAGGCATTGGCGAAATTGGACAGTTGTTTCCTGGTCTTACGGAGCAGGCAGAATATATCGAGGACCTGCAGGAAGTACTGGCAGCCTTCGTGGCTGAATTCGAGTTGTTCTCGGTGGACTACGTGAGCCAGGCCGCTCGCTACCTGTATGCCCAGTTGTCGGCAGGTGATGGGTTCGTGGTCAGTCGTCGAGCGGCTAACCTCTACAACGAATTCCAGTCACACCTGCAGCAGGCCAGTTTTGAAAAGCGATTTGTCGAGTCGGTCAAGGCAGTCAGTCGTGATCCGGAAAGCAGTTTCCTGCTCGTCAGGGACTGGGTCGAGGCCTTCCTGGTGGGTCATAACAAGGAAGACGTGGATCGAGTTTATGCCGACGAGGTAGCGGTCCTCTTGATGCGGGACAAGCTGGACACCGACCAGATCATCGACGGGGATGTTGATCGTGAAGTTTCCGGCATGGTAGGTGACCATGCCAATATCCAGGGTTCCAAGTATCACCTGAATTACAACGAGTTTGCCACGCGACTGGAATTGTTCCAGGAACGCACGGTACCGGATTATCGATCCTATATTGAGCTCAAGAAAGAAATTGTTGACCAGGCCCGTGATGGTCTCCGGTTGGAAGAATTCCGTCCCCGCGTCTTGACGTCGTTTGTTCGCAACAAGCTGATTGATTCGGTTTACCTGCCCCTGATCGGGGATAACCTGGCCAAGCAGATTGGTGTGGTTGGGGAAGATAAGCGTACGGACCTGATGGGTTTGCTGTTGTTGATCTCACCACCCGGTTACGGAAAAACCACCTTGATGGAATACGTGGCGAATCGACTGGGCGTGATCTTCATGAAGATCAATGGTCCGGCCATTGGGCACCACGTGACCTCGCTGGATCCGGACGAGGCTCCGAATGCTGGAGCCCGTGAGGAAGTGAACAAGTTGAACCTGGCCCTGGAAATGGGCGACAACGTGATGATCTACCTGGATGACATCCAACACTGCAATCCGGAATTCCTGCAGAAGTTTATCTCGCTGTGCGATGCTCAACGGAAGATCGAGGGTGTTTACAAGGGACGCAGTCGAACCTACGACCTGCGGGGACGAAAAGTTGCCGTGGTCATGGCCGGGAACCCGTATACCGAAAGTGGCGACAAGTTCCAGATCCCTGACATGCTGGCCAACCGCGCTGATATCTACAACCTGGGTGAAATCATCGGGGACTCGGCTGATGCCTTCGAGATGAGTTACCTGGAGAATGCGTTGACCTCCAATTCACATCTCAACAAGTTAGCCAGTCGCAGCCAGCAGGATGTTTATAACATCATCAAGATGGCCCAGAATGATTCACGCGAGGGAGTGGAGCTGGAAGGAAACTATTCCATCGAGGAATTGAACGAGATGGTTTCCACCATGCAGAAACTGATGCGTATTCGAGATGTCATCCTGGACGTCAATCGCCAGTATATTGATTCCGCGGCCCAGGCCAACGAGTATCGCACCGAGCCAGCTTTCAAGTTGCAGGGGTCCTATCGAAACATGAATCGTATGGCTGAAAAAGTCGTGCCGATCATGAACGATGACGAACTGCAGTCGTTGATCCTGACCAACTACGAGAATGATGCCCAGACATTGACGTCCGATACCGAGTCGAACCTGCTCAAGCTGCGGGAAATGCTCGAGATCCTGACACCCGAGGAAGCAGATCGTTGGAAGAACATGAAACGTACTTTCCAACAGAACATCAAGATGAAGGGAGTTGGGTCGGACGACAAGGTTGGACAGGTGATTCTCCAGCTCAGCTCTTTCAGTGATGGACTCCTGGATATTCGTGAAACACTTTCCAAGGGAGTCAGCCAGTTGGCGGAGGCTGCCAGCGAAGAAGACGCCGCGGAAAAAACTGCCTTGCTGACACGTGTAGGAGACGTCAAGTCATCGATCGACCAGCTGCGTGAAACACTCGATGCGGGAGTTCAGCAGGTAGCTGGATCCCAGGACCAGGGGGCAGTGACGACCACGAATTCCGCATCCGGTGGCGGGTTGTCGTCGGATGCCATCCTGCAGCTGACCGAGGAGTTACGTGCCCTGACGACCGGCGCGATTCCAGTGGACCCGGACAAGCCCACGCAGCGAGTTTCCGTGATGCATCGTGTACCACGCGAAATCCTTGATGTTTTGAGCAACCAGTTTGAATTGATGGACCAGTGGATGCGACCGGTGCTGGAGAATTCCAACGAGAACAGCAACGCGATCAAGCAGTTGCAGCAGACGCTGGAGTCTTCCCTGTCCAGCTATTCAACGTTGATCAATAAACTGGAAAAGGCGAAAGGTCGCGATCCCAAGAAGCCCGCGGCGGCGAAGAAAAAATCGCCTAAATCAGGCAAGAAAACCTCTTGAGCAACGCTTGCTCACGTAACCCGGGAGAATGACCAGGCTGGGTCGGGCCCCGTTCAGGATCGGATTGTTAGTGCGTGGCCGACCTCTACGAGGTCATCGAGGTTCGTGGTACCATGCGCCTGCGGTTCCCGGTTCACGCTTGATTTTCAGGAGGCCTTGCAGTGAATGAACAACGTTACCACGTAGAAGACGTGGACCAGATTATTTCACCGGCGCTGGTGGTGTTCCGGGAAACTCTCGATGAAAACCTGGACGAGATGGTGCGCATCGCGGGAGATCCGTCGCGGCTCAGGCCACATTGCAAGACTCACAAGATGACCCAGGTCGTGCAGTTGCAACTGGAACGTGGGATTACCCGTCACAAGTGCGCGACGTTTGCCGAGGCGGAAATGCTGGTCGCGGCTGGTGTCACGGATGTGCTGCTGGCTTACAACCTGGTCGGGCCAAACATGGGGCGTGCCGTGGATTTCATGAAGACCTATCCTGGGGTAGCTTTCGGGGCCACGGCAGATCACGCGGAACCGATTGCCCAGCTGGGGCAGGTCATGACCGAGGCGGGAATGACCATTGACCTGCTGCTGGACATGGACACGGGGCAACACCGTACCGGGGTGGTACCGGGTCCGAGTGCAGCAGCACTCTACAAGCAAATTGTAGACACTGCTGGCCTGGTGCCCGGTGGACTGCATATCTACGACGGTCAGAATCACCAGACCGACCTGGCAGAACGGAAGCAGGCGGTCGAGGCCGCCTGGCAGTCGGTTGCAGTATTTCGTGATGACCTGGTGGGAGCCGGGTATCCCGTGCCACGGATGGTGGCCGGCGGAAGCGGGTCCTTTCCGGTCTATGCTGAAATCGATGATCCAACGATTGAACTGAGCCCCGGGACGACGACATTTTTTGACAGGGGCTATGGCCAGATGTTTCCGGATCTAGATTTCACGCCGGCGGCCAGGATCCTGACGCGGGTCATTAGTTGTCCAACATCGGAAACGGTAACGCTGGACCTGGGGTACAAGGCGTGTGCGTCGGATCCGCCTGCGGGGCGGCGTTTGATGTTTCCCCAGTTGCCCGATGCGGAGGAGATCCTGCAGAACGAAGAACATCTTGTTCTCAAGACTGACCAGGCGTCGACATTGCGACCGGGTGATTGGCTGCTTGCCATCCCGCGTCACATCTGTCCCACGACGGCCCTGCACCAGCAGGTCTACGTGGTTGCTGGAAATCGCTTGCAGGAGACCTGGCCGGTGGCGGCGCGCGATCGGAAATTAACGGTTTAAACTCTCGCAGGGAAGTGTGTTACGTGAGGTGCCGACTGCTGGTCACGAGTCATCCCGGTTCGCGCCAGTTTCACTGGACTGCCTTGCAGGTCCTCGATTACAATAGAGTTTGATACGAGCATATTCTCGTTCCTGGAACGATGTATAACATTCCTGAATGAACTCCGCATAAAGGTTAAAACAATGATTCGTAACGCATGCTTCATGGTCCTGGTTGCCACGTGCTTTTGTTCCTCGTCGCTGGTCGCAGGTGAGACACGAGGCGTGTACCTGGAGAGTCGCACGTGCCAGGTCTACACGGGACCCTGTTTTGCCAATGCCGAGGTAGGCCTCAGTGGTCGCAACGCGATCATGGCCTGGAGTATCGAGGAGGGTGAACGTGCTGGTGTCTCACTGAAAGGACTGCACGTGGTGATGTTGTTAGATGCTTCCCAGACCTTGGGGTTTCGTGGGATTGACGGTCCACGACATTTGAAATCGGTCATCCTGGTCGATGAGCGTGCTGACCAGCAGCAACGGCAGGCGCTCGTGGATTTCGCCAGGCAGCATTCCGGACGGGCCGGCCAGTACGTGGTCC
>JAZADA010000433.1:0-17968 GCA_036124135.1 Planctomycetota bacterium
CAGCAGGTCTTCCAGGCCCGTATCGCCGCCGCCGAGCAAGTCGCCAGCAATGTCTCCACCCAGCAGGTCTCCGACTCCGCCAGCGAGGTCAATTCCATCTCGTCCCGCCAGTCCTTCCTCCACGTCACCGGTTTGCACCTGGACGGCACTGCGCAGGTCATTGGCAATCTGTTGCAGGATGGCACGAGCTAACTGGGATTCCTCGATGATCGCCTGCCGGCGATCAAGCGTACGCATGTAGACGTCCAGGCTCATCGCGATGACCACCATGATGATCGAGGTTAGCGCGAGCGCCAGGAGCAATTCGAGCAGCGTGAGACCGCGGTTGGTCCGACGCCGGTTGGTAGGCAGGTAGTTAACGATTGGTACCTCCCCCCGCAGCACTGTCGGTGGAAGTTCCCCCCGTAGCGTCCATTTCTTCCTCGAGGGCTTCCAGGTCTTCTGGTTCAGCCTCCTGGTCGAGCATCGGGTCAATCATCCATGTGGTCAGGGTAACCATCGCTGGTTTACGACCATCCATGCGATCCTGCATGACCGTGACTTCCACGTACATCAGGCCCTGGTCGTCGACGGAGTCAAAGATGACGGTGTACAGCCAACCGGTTTCCTCCATGTCCATGGTGGTGTCCAGGCCGGTACCCATGCTGGCAGCCATGCCCGGGGCGGTAATCGTGTAGGGCTCCTCGGTGATCGGTACCAGTTGTCGCACCCCGGACTTGATTTCAGCCAGCACGCTGTCACAGATGAATTGTGCCTCGGTCAGTTCCGTGGCCCGATCGGCGGCATCGGCACCAATGCGAATCAACTCGCCAAGCGCTGCCAGCGAGGTGCCCAGGATGGCCAGGGCAATCATGACTTCCAGTAACGTCAGGCCGCTCCGCGGCTGAGCGGAAACAGGCAACAGGCGTTGGTTTGAAACAGGTTGTCTCATGGTCCCGGGTCCTCCGCCTCGAGGTCCATGGTGTCCTGCTGCGTGATAATGTCCGTGGACTGGGACAGCCCGGTCATGCCACGCAGGCTGACGATCACGAAACGACTGCCCTTGCTGTCGGTGAGTTGAAGCTTGGTTTGCGAGGCACTACCATCAGGATAGAAGAGGATTGGCGAGGACCAACTGGTCGACATGTCACCGGCCATGGCCTGGCCGTCAGCCATCGCTTGCTCACCTGCAAACAGGTCCCGGGCATCCATTTCGATTTCACTGCCCACGAAGGTGATGCCGCGCGGCAAAACCTGCTCCGCGGCCTGTAACCCGAGACCGCCAGCCTGGGGAGGTAGCCCCTGGGTGCCAGTGCCGTTTTCAGCAGCCAGTTCAGGATCGTCACCCTCGGCATTGGGAAGCAGCAAGGGCGTGTCGTCACCGGCTCCGGGAGCCATGCCGAAATCAGCCATCTCGCCCGGTGTTTGCCAGGCTTCCATGCGGTAGCGACTGCCACCGATCTCGTAACGAAAAACGATGGTCTGTCCTGACTTCATGGCCTTGATGCGAGCCCGGCTCCAGGCCGTACGAATGATATCGCCTGACTTGCGCAGCCGCTGGTTCTCGGCCCAGCCGGTAAAGTTTGGGGCCGAGATGGCACCGACCATGATTAACAGGGACATGACCAGCAACAGTTCCATGATGGTAAAACCATGACGATCAACGAGCCGACGCTGTGGACAGCGAACGGGTAGTGGTGTTGATCGTGTGTACATGGTTTCACCTGTAGATCCAGGTTGCGTGTTCCCGGATTCTTATTGGTTGGACTGCTCAACAATGTCGTCGTCTGAGCTGTCGATATTGGGTCCCTGGGACCAGATCCGGTAGTAATTCTGTCCCATTTCATCGTAACCGGATTCGTAACCGTATTCGCGATTCCACGGGTCCATCGGAATGGCTTTTTTCAAGTAAGGGCCTCCCCAGCTCGTGGCACCGCCAACGTCGGTGGGTGGTTCTTCTTGCAGGGCGTAGAGTCCATCCTGTCCCTCGGGATAACCATTCATGTCGATCTGGTACAGGTCCAGTGCCTTGCCGAGCGCTTGTAACTGGATCTTGGCACTCTTTTCCTTGCTCTTCCCCAGGATGCCTGAGAAGTTAGCCACGACGAGTGTTCCCATGATGACCAGGATGGCCATCACCAGCAGGACTTCCATCAGGGTAAAGCCGGCGCGGCGTGTTTTCTCGCGGCGAGGTTGTGATGTGTGTTTCACAGTAAGTTTCTCCTTAAATTTACGATCAAATAAGTGCAGTGACTTGAAGTTTCACTGTTCGTTGTCCGGGTGGACATGAACAGCACATGGTATCCGCTATTTTAAATGGTACTGCTCATCTTGATAACAGGTAATAAGAGGGCGATCACGACGAAAAGAACGGCACCGGCGAGAACCAGCAGCATCAGCGGCTCCAGCAGGCGGACGACCAGGTCCAGTCGGCGTGACGTACGTTTTTCGAGGCCATCGGCGATTTCGACCAGGACCTTGTCCAGCGTATTGGATTCCTCGGCCACGGCGATCATTTCGACCACGGTCTTGGGGAAGTAGCCGCTGGAAGCCAGTGGCTTGGCCAGCGAGGCACCTGACGAAATGTTCTCGGACGCTTCTTCAATGGCCTCCGAGAGCATGCGGTTGCCGGCAGCCTCTCGACTGATTCCCAGTGATTTAAGAATCGGTACACCGTTGTTTAAAAGTGTTCCCAGGACGCGACAGAAACGGGCCACGGCCAGGCTCTGGAAAATATTGCCTACCAGGGGTAGTTTCATTTTCCAGTAATCTGCGGTGCGTCGGCCCTCGTCAGATCGCATTCTTTCCATGAGGGCCACGTAGGAACCCACGATGCCAATCAGCAGCAGCCACCACCATCGATTCAAGGTGTCGCTTAACCAGAGGAGCCAATCTGTCAGGACGGGCAACTCACCTCGCTCCCGCAGGGTTTCGAAGAGTTCGCCAAACTTGGGGACAAAGAAGACAATCAAAGCAGCCACGATCAGTGAACCGATCCCCCCGAGAAAGACCGGGTAGGCCAGGGCACCGATGGTACGGCTTTTCAAATCTTCTTGTTGTTCGGTAAAGTGGGCGACGCGTTCCAGGGCATCTTCCAGGAAACCACCCTCGGCACCGGCCCGGGTCATGTTGACAGCCATTTCACTGAAAACACGTGGGTATCTTTGCATGGCATCCGCCATGGGTTGGCCATCCTCGACCGCCGTGTAAATGTCGTCGAGTATCTGTGTGAGCGTGGGGTTCGAAGCCTGTTCCCGGATCACCGCCAGCGAACGCAGCATGGGGACACCGCTGCGTAGTAACGAGGCGAGTTGGGCGTAGGTCGCAGCCATCACCTGGCCCTTGACTCCCTTGCTGCGATAGACCGTTCGCTTGGCTTCGTCAGTCGATACGCTGATGGGAAAGAGTGACTTCCCGGAGAGCAGGTTGATCGCTTCCCGTTCCGTGGCTGCGCTAATCGTCCCTACCTTTTTTTGGCCTTGCAGGTCGCGAGCTGTATATTCAAAGTCTGGCATGATAGGGCGATTAAAAAAACAGGGTTTTCGTGACGATTTGGTTTTTAATGGTTGGCGTTAATGGCTGCTGGTGGCGCGAAGCACTTCATCCAGGGAAGTGTGGCCAGCGAACGCCTTTCTCCAGGCATCCATGCGCAGGGTATGCATACCCGATTCAATAGCCACTTTTCGCATTTCCCAGCTGCTGGCACGGTTGTTGGCGAGTGTTCGAATGTCGTCGTTGGTCGTCATAAGTTCAAAGATACCACGCCGGCCCTTGTAGCCCACCTGGCGGCATTCGCGACAACCCGTGGCAGCATAAAGTGGTCGGTCGTTCAATTCATCCCAGGGGAAATCGTCCGGCATGTCTTCCCGGTCCGGGGTGTAAGGCTGCTTGCAGTGCTCGCAGAGCACCCGGACCAATCGTTGTGACATCACGCCCGCCACGGTGCTGGCGACGAGAAACGGTTCCACGCCCATGTCGGTAATTCGAGTAAACGCCGAGGGAGCGTCGTTCGTGTGGAGCGTACTGAAAACCAGGTGGCCGGTGAGCGATGCCTGGATGGCATTCTCGGCAGTTTCCTGGTCACGAATTTCACCGACCAGCACGATGTCTGGATCATGCCGCAGGATGCTTCGCAGCGAATGGGCAAAGGTGAATCCAATTTTACTGTGGACCTGGATCTGGTTGATTCCCTCTAGCTGGTATTCGACCGGATCCTCCGTGGTAATGATCTTGGTCGTGGAGTCCCGGATTTCCAGCAGGGAGCTGTAAAGCGTAGAGGTCTTACCCGAACCCGTGGGGCCGGTGACCAGCAGGATGCCGTGAGGCAGCTTGATCAGCTCGTGAAACTGTTCGTATAGATCGGTTTCCATTCCCAGGCCCTGCAGGTTGAAAACCATGGCGGTCTTGTCGAGCAAACGCATGGCAAGGCCTTCCCCGTGAATCATGGGGATAATCGAAACACGCACGTCGACCTGGCGTCCGGAAATTTTCAGTTTCATGCGGCCATCCTGGGGGAGCCGTTTTTCAGCGATATTCAATCGCGACATGATCTTCAGGCGACTGATAATGGCAGCCTGGAACTGGTTGATCTCGGGAGGCACGGGCTGCGAGTGGAGGATGCCGTCGATGCGGTAACGAATTGCAAGTCCGTCAGCCTGGCTTTCAATGTGAACATCACTGGCCCGTAGTTCAAGGGCCTCCATCAGGATTTCGTTGACCAGGCGAATGACGGATGCTTCCTGGGCCATTTCCGACAGCTCGGAGCCGTCCGTTTCGATGTCATTGAGTAATTCGACGTCGTGGTCGGACTGTTGCTCGATCAGGTTGTCGACCGTTTCACCACCGACTCCCAGGTGCCGCTTGATGAGCTTGTCGATCTCGGATCGGGATGCCAGTAACGGGACAATCGAGAGTCCCGTGGCGGCGCTGGCTTCATCGATAGGATAGAGATTGAAAGGGTCGCTCGTGGCGACTTCCAGTTGACCATTGCTGCGGGCGACGGGAAACAGGTTCTGTCGATAGATCAGTTTCGTGGGAAAGGTTTCCAGCAGGGTTAGGTCAACGTCGGTCTGGGTTAGATCGACAAAATCCAGGCCGACTTCTTCGGCCATGGCACGCAGGGCAACGTCTTCATCGACGTAGCCCAGGTCGATTGCCACGTTGACCACGTTGGTTCCCTCGCCGACTCCCTGGCGAGACTTCTCCAGTTGGTCAGGGTCGATTAGTCCTCGACGGACGAGTATTTCACCGGCTTCCATCCCCTGTGTCCTTCTTAGTGTAAGAATCCAATGGTCATCTTAAGTTGTGTTTGTTGTACCTGGTTCTCCTGCTGGAGAACTCCGGGGCAGGTTGGGTCCGTCAGTTTGACGGCGGCCTCGGTATTAAACAATTCCTGGGGGCATTAGTTTCGCAGGTTCTTGACTACTCCCCGTAACGCCAGTTCTGGACTAGCCGTTTTTCCTAGCGTCCACCCCCACGGCTTCCACCGCTGCCTCGGCTTCCACCGCTGGGTGCACCACCGGATCCACGGCTGCCACCTGTGCTGCCACCGAATCCACGGCTGCCACCTGTGCTGCCACCGAATCCGCGACTGCTGCCACCGGCACCACGACTGCTACCGCCGGCACCACCACGCTGGAGTTGCTGGAAAAATTCCATTCGTCGTCGGATGGCATCCGAGGTAGCCTGATCGCTACCGCCAGATCCGGTTCGGCTGGATCCGGTCCGGCTGGATCCAGTTCGACTGCTGCCGCTGCCCGACGTGGTCGAGGTGGTGACCGATTCGCCGAGAATCGAGGTCAGGGCTTTTTGGATCATCGCCGGGTTGCTGAATTTCAAGGTGCGAACAACCGTGGTGTCATTGGTCTGCGTCCCCGCTTGATCGATGGTTCGCACCAGGTCTTCGACCTCTTCAAACAGCTGGTCCGGAGCCGAAACGACCAGTGAATTACTTTGCGCGTCGACGCCCACCGTCATCTTGGGCTCTTCCGCTTTGGCACCACCACGGCTACTGCCGCCACCACGACTGCCACCGCCCCGCAGGGCACGCATGAATTCTTCCGGGGATGGTTGTCTTGATTGGCTGCCGCCACGACTTGAACCCCCGGAAATGCGATCGGCATAGACTTCCTTGATCACGGCAGCAATGTTTTCCGCAGAGGTATAAATTACGGGAATCAAGCGTGGCTTGCGCTTCGTCTGAACATCTGTTTCACTGCTTTCCTTATCGATTACCTTAAGTAGTTGCGATACGGTTTCTACGTCTTCTGCGTTGGCCTGGACGATAAGGGCGTTGAGCCTTGCGTCAGGTACGATACTGACCGTCCCCGAGGCCTGGAATGAAGCCGTGGTACTCGCGTCGGCTGTACCGCCGCCGCCACCGAGCAGCATGCCCATCAGTCCACCGCCGCCACCAAGTAAATTGGAGGTCATGTCGGACATGAGTGAACCGACGCCACCCGTTGCAGTGTCTCCACCACTGAGCACTTGCTGAACCATCGCCGAGGCAATATCTGCCTTGATGTACTTCAGGTAGAAAACCGTGATCTTGCGTTGTCCCATGGCCGATGCTGGCGGAGCGATCTGTCGTAAAAGTTGCTCGAAACGATCCAGGACTTCCTTGTCTTCACAGTAAACGAGAATACCGTTGGGAGTCAGTTCGACGCGGATTTCCGGCGTCGCGGATTTAGGCTTGCCATTGCCAGTCGCTGGCTGGACGGGAGCTGGCTGGGCAGGCGCTGCCTTGGCAGCCGGTTGCTGGGCAGGAGCCTGGAGTTGGCTGACAAAGTGAACTGGTGAGCTGAGCTGGGTGGTTTTGTCTCCACCAACGGATTTGGCCCGTTTTTGCGGGCCGGTACTGACGGGCTTGCGTGGAGTTGCTGGCGGCGTGTTGCGCGTGCCACTCTCGTTCTCCGGTTCTGCCGGGGGCAGAGGCTCTTGCGGAGCCGGTTCAACAGGCTTCGCACCCGGTGATGTTTCGCGGAATTCGAAGATCGAAGTCTCGCTGTTTTCCTCTGGTGTCACGATCCGGATCTGGTTGCCTCCAGTCCAGAATCGTTCGGCACGTTGCACGGCCTCGAGGGCACTGCTGCCGGTGTAGGGTAAGAGTCGCAGGTTGCCACCATTGTCCGCCGTGTTTTCAGTTTCCAGTCGCGTGATCATCTGTTGGATCGCATCGATTTCTGTGCGGGTGGCACGGACGAATAATTTCATCGTGATTGGGTCCGCCGTGACCTTGGGCCCTGTTGGGTTTTCGGCTTCCGGATCACCACCGAACATGTTGCCGATCATGGCCAGGGCCACCGCGGGGTCGAGTACCTTGAGCGAGATGATTTCAAACTGCGGTACCTCGCCTTCCAGTTCGCGAATCGTTTCCTGGATAATTCGGTGTGCCGATGGGGGAGCACGGGCAATGATCTTGTTGGTGGTCGCATCCAGTGTCATGTTGATGTCGGGTAGTCCCTGCAGCAACGTTTGGAGTACCTCGTACGTCGTGTCGGGATTGGCGACCTGGATGGGATGAGTCATTAACTGGGGTTGCTCGGTAGGTGCCTGGGTGCTTGCCGTGGCGCCTGGGTCGATGTCCAGTCGGATAATGAGATCCTTCAGGATAGCCAGGTTTTCTTCGCTGCCCGTCGCAAAGATACGGGTGCCCAGCGGGTCCACCGCCATGCTGATATTCTCGCCGCGATTCTCTTCCTCGTTCAGCCCCATTAAGACGCGTGCCACGGGCAGGATGGATTCGGCCGTGATGAATTTCAGGGTCAACTCGGTAACGGGCTCCGTTACGGCTTGACGCGGCTTTTCGACCGATTCGATCATGGCCTGGATGCGTCGTAGCTGACCGCCCGTTTCCTGGACAAGCAACTGCTTGGCCGCTGGAAAGACGGAGATTTTCCCCAGGGGGCCAATCAGCTTCTGGAGATCTGCCTCGGCTTCCTCGGCCGTCATCTTGTCGAGTTGGAACAGGCATTTGACGATCTCGTAATGACCACGAGATGCCAGGTCTTCCAGTGTCACGAATTCAACCCAAACGTCGGGGATCGTGTCTTCCAGGTTGACCATCAGTAGTTGCTTCTGGCGACGAATGAGCGTGAAACCCTTGGTGAGCAGGACGCCATTCATCACGTCGATCGCCTGGTCGGGTGAATAGTAATTCTTGTCGATGTAATTGAAGGTTCCCTGCAAGGGATAATCCATCTGCAGTGAGAGCTCTGCGGTCGCGGCAAACCAGTCCAGGACGTCTTTCCACGGTGCATAGCGGAAGTTGAAGCGGACCTGGATTTTACCGTCGGGGCCGACGCGGCGGGTTTCCGTGTCGGCAGGCGTCTCGGCTGGTTTGTCGGCGGTGTCGGTGTCAGCAGGAGTGTCGGTGTCAGCGGGCTTGTCAGCCGGCTTGTCCGTGTCCGCCGGCTTATCTGCCGGCTTATCTGCCACCTGTTCTGCGAGCTTTACACCCGACAGCTTTTCCCAGCGACCACGCTGCTCAGCCGTCAGGAGTCCACTCAGGCGTCCTTCGTATTCCGAGCGGACGGCGGCCTGTTGCTCATCATCTCCCTGGGTTAATGCCTCGCTGCGTTGCGCCATCAATTTCTTGATCGACTCCTGCTGGTCCTTGGTCAGTGTCAGCACGGCCGCCACCTGCGGATCGACCAGCGAATCCATGCCCTTGTTGGCAACGCGCATCTGGTTGAGAATCTCACGTTGGGCAACGGTCAGCAACTGCATGGCCAGTTTCTCGGATTCCTCGCGGAATGGGCGCAACTTGGCTTCCTGCTCAGCAGGTGAGAGTCCACGAATTTGTTGAACCAGGTTCACGACCTTTTCTTCGCGTTGGCCAATGAATGCCAATAACTTCTCGAGCGTTTCTTCCGAGAGTTCCAGGCGCTTGATCCCCTCGTCCTCGACGGCCATCGCCAGGACGCCGACAAAGTTCGGGTCGGCGGCGGAGAGTTTCCCGTGCTGGCAGACAAACAGGGTAGTGCCTAGCAGTAGGACGCAAGCGGAAAAGCGGAAAGAGATCGACCGTGTCATCTGTTCAGTACTCCATGGGGAGGGGAGGTCAGAAAACAGTCTTCCACGAAGCTGCCAAGTGTCCGTGTGATCAGGACGTTTTGGGGATCGGAAGAAAGCTAATTTTCCAACGGTATACTTTGTCGTAAAGTATCGCAGAGTGCGGGTTTGCGATCAACAGTTAGTTTTTTTCAGCACTCAATTCTAAATACAGCATGGGCGCAAAAACACCGTCCTTGCGCTAGAACTATTCATACGCTATTATGATTCAACAATTAAACTATCCAAACGTTTCGTTTTAGACACTGGGAAAAATAGGTATTTTAAGGCTTAAGGTAGGGTGTTTGTCGGTTGTGGCTCTTTTCTGGCTTGGGTAATTTGGCCCTGGAGTGCTTGTAGGAAGAGTTCAGGTGCATGCAGAGTCCTATAAGGAGCAGTCGTTTGAAACCAGGGCGAACATGGCATGGCAAGGCCATTTATCTGCTGTTGGCCCTTACGGCAGCCCTTCTAACGGGGGGTGATCAGGTTTGGGCTCAGCCGGGAGAGGTGGTGGATCCGCGCCCTTATGGCTTCGAGATGCCCGCGGGTCGATTGGAGCCAGGGGCAGGGAAACGGGTTACCGCGCTCGATGATCAGGGGCGGTCCGTGATCGCCAAGGTTTATGTGACCGTTGGCGACTACCAGGTTCTGCTACTGCCTGATGGGCAACTGACTGTACGGCCGGCGCAGGGGACGCGTTCCACTGAGCGGCCCTTCGTGGCGACCTCGCAGGACGAACTCGCGCAGCGACTTACCTCGCAGGGGCCTCTCAAGGGGTTTCGCACGAAAGCAACGGATGCTTACCTCTACGTTTACAATACGAGCGATGAATTCGAGACGGTGACGCGTCGCATCCTGGAACGGATGTTGCCGGCGTTACGAGGCTACGCAAGGAATCGAGATATCCCCACGGTATCTCCGGAAGTTCCCCTGGTCGTCATCATGTTTCGCGATGCGGAGCAATTCCAGGCCTATCGCCGCATGCCGAGCGGCGTGGTGGCCTATTACAACACGCTGACAAACCAGGTGGTGATGTACGAAGAATCGGGTATTCGCAAGACCAATCCGGAGATAGCTCAACAGCAATCGTTAAGCACGATTGCCCACGAGGGAGTCCATCAGATCCTGCACAACATCGGCATCCAGCAGCGATTGTCGCGATGGCCGATGTGGATCAGTGAAGGATTGGCAGAGTACTTTGCACCAACTTCTGTAGGTCGGGGGACGCGCTGGAAGGGGGCAGGGCAGGTAAATGATCTGCGCATGTTTGAAATGGAACAATTCTTGAAAGGCCAGGATAAACGCGAGTTTGATGGGCAGTGGATCCAGCAGACGGTCACCGCGCAACGCCTGACCTCAACGGGCTATGCATCGGCATGGGCATTAACCCATTACCTGGCAAAGAGTCGCCAGGAACAATTTACTGCTTACTGGAAGGAAATTATTCAGCTGGGACCCTTCCAGGGTAGTTATCCCGTCCTGCAACGTGGGATGGTTCCCAAGCACCTGGTCCTGTTTCGCAAGCACTTTGGTGGGGAGTTTCCTGGCCTCGAGGAACGGTTGTTTCGCTACTTGAGCAAGTTGCCGTACGATGATCCGTTCAAGGATTATCCGCACTATGTAGCATTGGTACTGCTGCCTGCCGGGCGTCAGCAAAAGCGGGAAGCCAACGTTTTTCACGGTACGAAATTGGCAGAAAAATGGGTGTCCGTGATCCTGGATGAGCTGACGCCAGAGCAGCGTCGGGGTGCGCAGGTGAAGATTCAGAAATTTGCTAATCGCGCCCAGGCTGTGCAATTTGCCAGGCGTTGGCAGGCAGGCAGGTAAGCCTGTCAGGATGGGTCTGCGTGCCCGTGAGCCGAATGGTGGCCATGGGGTCCATGGGAATGAGGAGGTTCCAGCTGGCCCACGGCATAGGCCAGCAGGACGCCCAGCAGCAAGGCGATGGAAAGCTTTAATCGGTCGTGCGAATGGAATCGCAGTTCAGGCAGGATGTCTGCCAGGGCAATACAGAGAAAGATACCGGCTGCTGCGGCCAGTGCCAGGCCGACCAGGGTTTGGTGAGAACCGAGTTCACTGCCCGCGCCCAGGTAAAATACCAGGGCGCCGAGTGGGCACATCAAGGCGAAACCTGCGTTAACGGCCAGGGTCGTGCGGGATGACCAGCCACCGGCTCGCATGACGCTGGTGATGGAAAGTGCATCGAGTGGTTTGTGAAGCACGATGGCTGCAAAGGCCCCAATTCCCAGGAGGATTCCCGGGGTTTCAGCATGGCTGCCGGCCATCACGCTGGCCGCCAGGGCAACCCCGTCAAGAATGGTATGGAGCCCCAGTCCCAGTGCCAGGCCAATCCAACTCAGGCGATGCTGATGTAAGTGGCAATCTTCAGCCGAGGAAACCAGGGGGTCATGAGTGTGTTCCTCGTGAACATGCGGTTCATCCGGTGCGCCGTGCTGGTGCACATGGAAAATGCGAATCAAGAAAAACATCACCAGTAAGCCACCCAGCAGGGAAAGCGTCACGTGATGGATGTTTTCGAGTTCTGCAAGCGCGTGAGGCAACATGTAGAGGACTGCGACGCCCAGCATTAAACCACCGACGAAGCTCATCAGGATCTGCATGCGTGTATGCGTCAGCTGGAGTAGGCCAGGCAGTAATCCACCAGCCAGTGAAGCGAGGATAATCAGGATGCAGTAGATCAGCAGTACAGTCATGGGTGACATGGGTGGGTGGTTCCGGAAGAAAGCGGTTAGCGAGTTGCGTCAGGGAAGCTGACGGCCAACTCTTTCATTTTCAATATTAACGAGTTAAGGCCATTGGCACGCGAACGACTGAGGTGTTGATGAAGCGTCATTTCGGTGAAGATGGCAGTCACATCAAAGCTGAGAATTTCGGCAGCAAGTCGCTTGGAAAACAGTGTCAGCAGGATTGCGATCAGGCCACGTACGATCTGGGAATCACTATCGGCCTGGAAGGTGATCTGTGCAGTTTCCGGATCCAGGTCAGCAACCAACCAGGCGTTACTGGTGCAGCCCTGGACGCGATTGGTTTCTGTTTTGCAGGATTCCTCGATCCCGTCGAGTCCATTTCCCAGTTCGATGATGTACTGGTAACGCTCTTCCCAGTCGTCGAACAGGGAGAAATCTTCGATCAGGGTCTGGGCGACTTCCTGTTGAGTAGCAGGCACGCGAACTGGCCTTTCTGGTAATGAGCGGGATGCTTACCTCGATGGAGAGTCCACCGGGAACATGACTTTATTGTTGCGGGCCAGGCCGGTTCTGGGAAGGTCCGCCCGATCAGTCGCCATGTTTTTTTCGCAGGCGGGGCGAGGTTCGTAACAGCAGTTGGACACGCTCGAATTCGTCCAGCCATTCCTGGACGACGGCCAGCGTTAGTTCAGCACCAGTTCCCAGTCCGGTGGGGCAGGCTGGCCCCGTGGTGGCAGCCTGCATCTGACGGTACTTGGAGAGTGTGCGATCTCCGTAGCGTCCCACGAAGAGATCGTCTTCGCTCAGGAATACGACCACGGGAACACGGGCCCCACCACAGATTTCGAGGGCCTGCTGGAGCTGGGGATCGTGGTCTCGGTCCTGGTAACGAATTTCGAGTAGCGGATTGCTTGCCTGGAAATGGTCAAAGATAGGGCACTGCTCGACGCAGTCACCACACCAGGTACCAGCCAGGCAAAGGACACGCTGGCGACGCGTGAAACCTTCCAGCAGCAATTGTTGTTCCCGGGTTAACGTGACGGAGTCATGGAAAGCATCCCAGCGCTGACGCTGTTGCGGCGAAGCGTAGCGATCCAGGAAATCATCGTAGGGAAGTGCCTGGTGAAATGGTTCACTGAAATCCATGGGCGAATGTTTTCATGGTCAAAGGGTTTAATTGCCAGCTCGACGAAGCCCCTTGAGAGCACCACCCACGTCACCCTGGATCTCGCCGGTAGCTCGCACCACCAGCGCTCGCAGCGGAGCATAGTAGACAATGGTTCCGGGGCCGCCGTTAACGTCCCAGAAACCCGGGGCAATGCTGCGTTGGATCAATTCGACCAGGGCCGGTCCGTAATCAGGTACACCGGCTCCCCCTTGCGCGAAGACCTTGCCAGGACCGCCCAGTGAATAGCCGACCAGTGCCAGTTGATCAGCCACGGCACGCGTCGCCGCATCCGCCAGGCTGCCACCAGGGGCAGCACCCCGTTTCTCGGCTCGCGCAATATCACGTTGCAACTCCTGCTGGATGCGAAGCAAGCGGCTGCGCAGTTTCACGCGGTAGGATTTAAGCGTGTCACTGGTAGCCAGTTTCGGGTGTTGGCAGATCTCCCCGTAGAGCGTCACCAGTTGGCGCACAGCGTGTGCCTGCTCGTCGGGTCGCTTGGCAGTTGCTTGCTGTTTCAGCTGCAGCCGCATGTCATGATTGATTTCGTGGAACGCACGTCCGGCCTGCGACGACTCCGAGGTCGCCTGGCCATCGGACAACTGGGCACCCAGTAAGAGGCTCAGGGATAATAAGGCCGCTGCCATGATTGTGGTTTTCCTTCTCAAGAGACTTTCTTTTGCGGAATATAGAGGTTCCGACCTGGGAAGGCAAATAATCATTGCCGCGGGGCCTGTTTTTCCAGGCGATCAAACCAGCGACCTGCAACACGGCGATCGAGACAGAGGCCGCTGATAAGGCAGGCAACGGCAGTTGCAACGAGCGTGTCGCTGAGAAAATGAGCGCCTGAGTCCATACGCTGCAAGGCAGCCAGCAGGGCAAAAAATGTGAATAGCCAACGCCCGCGTGGTAACAGGTGAGAAAGGCCGATGGCCAGGCCCACAGCAGTTGCCGTGTGGCCGGAGGGAAATGATTCTAGTTGGTGACCGCTCAGTTGTGGGATACGTTCACCGGAGAGCCAGGGAGAAAGCCCGTGAAACGTGGACCACACGGATCCCTGCAGGTCGCAGGTGTGAGGACGCTGACGGGCGATCGTCCACTTCAAGAGTAATGCTGTCAGGCCGGAAGCAGCGGCACAGGCGATGATCCGTGGTAGCCGGCGACGTAGCTGGGGAGCCAGCACCGCCACCGTGATCAGGATGAACAGTACGCCCCAGCCGTGGGCAAAGACTTCGGCAATACGGACCAGGTCACGCAGGTCTCCAGGTAGTTGGATATCACGCAGATAGCGTGCTAGCGAGATATCCAGAGTGAAAGCAGGCAGGGCCAGCAGGGCGAAAGCCAGGGCGCCGAGATAAGGCCAGCGGGTGCCTTCGATTGCAGTGCTGGTGAGGTCGGAAGTAGCCGCCGTGTCTGGATGGTTCATAGCGTCTGCGAGAATACCAAGATTGCAGGGGAGGTAAAACAGCAGATGAGTGGCCTGGTTTGGTTCTGACGGCGAAACTGGCGTTGTCCCGCCGGGAAGGCTGTTTTAGACTCCCTTCTGAGGAAATCGACAGGCAGGCCTGTTTCCCGGACAGGACGCTCGCGGGGTTGATTTCGGCTGTCTGGTGTCGTCGCCATGGAAGGTGCGGTAGATGATTCGTAATCGGTATCATTTGTTCATTATTGGTGCGGTCACCGGGTTGGTTTTTTTCACCAACCTGGGTGGGCCACGTTTGTGGGATCGCGATGAGCCGCGCAACGCCGGCTGTGCTGCTGAAATGTTACAGCGTGGGGATTGGGTGACCCCGGTTTTTAACGATGAATTGCGGACTCATAAACCGGTCTTACTTTACTGGCTGATGATGTCCGCTTACGCCGTCTTCGGCGTGAATGAATTCGCTGCTCGGTTCTGGTCAGCTGCACTGGGAACCGGCACCGTGTTACTGACTTATTTTATTGGTCAGCATTTGTTTCATCGTCGGGTTGGCTTGTGGGCAGCCCTGATCCTTGCCAGCAGCCTGATGTTTGGAGTGGCATCACGAGCGGCCACTCCTGATGCGGTGCTGGTCTTCTTCTCGACCGCTGCGCTGGCTGTCTACGTGTGGGGTAATTTTCATCGTGCTGGCGAAGATGTTGGCCAGGCCGGGGTGCGTTGCAACTGGTTGCCAGCGAGTGTGCTGACCCCATCCTGTTTTCCGACCAGTCGTCCTGTGATCCTGGGGATGTATGCGTTACTGGCAATCGGTGTGTTGGCCAAGGGGCCGGTGGCAGTGATATTGCCGATGGCGGTGATCGGGATGTTCATGTTAATTCAGCGCTGGCCCGTCGCTGATCCGTCCGCTGCGATCAACGTTGATCAGACAGTGCCAGGGATTCGTCGAGGGCTCGACAAGCTAATCACCTTTATTCGGTACTTTTCTCCGCGGCATTTTTTGCGCACTCTCTGGGCAATGCGTCCACTTCAGGTGTTGCTGCTGCTGGCGATCATCGCGCTCCCTTGGTATGTCTGGGTTGGGATGCGTACCGACGGCGCCTGGCTGAGAGGTTTCCTGCTCGAACACAACCTGCATCGTGCGATGGAGCCGATGGAAGGGCATGCAGGTTCGTTCCTGTACTACCCGGTTGCGGCCCTCGTGGGTTTTTTTCCATGGTCGATTTTTGCGATTCCAATGTTGGTTTGTGCTGGGCGGCGCGTTGGCCGTGACCAGGCCGGCCAGGCCGGCTATGTCTTTCTGCTTTGCTGGGTCGGTGTCTACATTGGCCTGTTCTCCCTGGCCCAAACGAAGCTGCCCAGTTACATCACGCCCTGTTACCCGGGGTTGGCCGTGCTGACGGCGGCCTATGTTTTCCACTGGCGGCGGCAATCGTCACGGGCTGCCGGAGGTTGGACCTATGCTTCGATGGGCTCTTTGTTGCTGGTTGGCGTTGCCATCCTGGTAGGAATTCCGTTGGTTGCGGAAAAATATTTGCCAGGCGCCGAATGGATTGGCTGGTTCGGGATGATCCTGGTCGCGGGTGGGTTCATCGGAGCGGTCCTGATCAGCACGGATCGGGTAAAGATGGCCAGTTGGACGGTGGCGACGACGGCCGTGGCCTTTACGGCTGCGGCTTTCGGGTATATCTCGGTCGTGGTCGACTCGCATCAACAATCAGATCAACTGCTGAACCTGATCGGCAACCATCACGAGGCCCCGGTGGTGGGAGCCCTGGGAGCGATGGAGCCCAGCTGGGTGTTCTACCTGGGCCAGCCGATACACGTGCTGCACGCGAATGGGAAGGCGATCGAGCAACCATTCGCCAGCAAGGGCCGCTGGGCACCGCGAGCGACAGTGCCTGTGCTGGAATTCCTGGACCAGGGCTCGAACCATGTGGTGATCATGACAGAGCGCGCCTTTGCATCGGTTCAGGAACAGTTGCCGCCCGGAGTCGTGGAACTGGGTGAGATCCGATACTTCCTGAAAAAGGAACGCCTGCTGGCCATTGGCCATCGGGCGCCTGTGGAAGTGCAGGTGGCCAGGAAACGCACGGATCGCTCAAAAGACCGCTAGGGATGCTGCTGTCTAACCGTTTTGGCTTAGTTGGCCGGTTGGCAGCCGTTACAAACCCTTTACAGAGCTGCTTGGATCCCGTGCTAGAATGAAGGCAGGTTCTTAGCCCAGGATCCCCGTTCGGTATCAGCAAGGGACAGTCCAGTATGGCAGCGATCAAGATCTTGACCGTGGAAGATGATGACGCGATTCGACGTGGAATCGTGGAAGTGTTGCAGTGCGCCGGCTACCAGGTGCTGGAAGCTTCCTGTGGAGACCGTGGAATGGAAATGGCAGTGCAGCAGTCGTACGACCTGTTATTGTTGGACCTGATGCTGCCAGGCAAGACAGGTATCGAGATCCTGGCCGAGGTGCGTAAGACGCGTCCCACGCAGCCGGTGATCATCCTGACGGCCCGTGGAGAAGAAAGGGATCGCGTGGAGGGCCTGAAAACCGGTGCGGATGATTATGTCGTTAAGCCCTTTAGTGTCAAGGAATTGTTGGCCCGGGTGGAAGCGGTTTTGCGACGCTCTCCCGACCGGCCACTGGATCTTGACCAGGCCGTCTTTGCCGGTGGCCGGATTGATTTCAATCGTCATGAAGTGACGTGCGACGACGGGCAGCGATCCGACTTGTCAGAACGGGAATTGGAATTGCTGCGTTACCTGGTGAATCACCAGGGACGGGCCATTAGTCGCGATGAGTTGCTGGCCAATGTCTGGCGTATTACACCCCAGGGTATTTCGACGCGTACCATTGATATGCACATCGCCCGCCTGCGAGAGAAACTGCGTGACGACCCCTCGGAGCCCAGGGTCCTGGTGACTGTGCGCGGCAAAGGTTACATGTTCGCGGACCAGGAGTAGACTAATGTTGCGAAAACCGTGGCAAATCTGGTTGTTGTTCGGGTCCTGCCTGGCCATCGTGCTGCCGGCTATGGGTTGGCTCACATGGAATGCCCTGGACCTGGACCTGGAGATCCAGCAGTCACGTGAACGACTGCGGGATGAACAGCAGCAGGCAGCTCTTTTTGAACAGGTCAGTAACAGCCTGCGTTTGATGGACTGGCGATTGACTCCGCTGGTGGCGGAAGAGGCAATTCGTCCTTACCACGATTATCTTTCCTTGCAGCCGCTCGATCCGGCTGGTGTGCATCCGGGCAGTAGCAAGGGCACGGGGAAGGGGAAACCCAATCCTGGGCAGTCGAAGGACCCTGCTGGAAAGACACCCGGGAGTCCGGCTCTGCAAAGGCCCTCGCCGCTGTTGCTGCAACCCGCGGGTTTCGTAAGACTTCATTTCCAGGTGACGTCTGATGGGCAGTGGTCATCTCCCCAGGTGCCACCTGGTGAGATGGCTCACCAGTTTGGCCTCACGAACCAGGTGTTGGACCAGCGGACCCGGTTGTTGACCCAGTTGCAGGAAGTCACTCGCTTCGAGCAATTGTTAGCGATGGTCCCGGAGGCGATGTTGCCCAAGTACGTGGCGGCGGATGTTAGTGGGCAAACACGTTCGGGTTATGCCTATGGAAATACATTTGCGGCAACGTCTGAATC
>JAZADA010000434.1:0-3365 GCA_036124135.1 Planctomycetota bacterium
CGACCAAATTCACCGCCCCATACGACCAGGGTCGAGTCAAGCAGACCGCGCTGTTCCAGGTCAGCCAACAGGGCAGCAATCGGCTGATCCACCTCACCTGCATGCTGTCCATGATTCTTCTCGATACTGACATGAGCGTCCCAGGTGTCATCCAGGTGACCACCGCCGGAATAGAGCTGTACGAATCGAACTCCACGTTCCACCAGGCGACGTGCGATCACACAATTTCGACCAAACTCATCGGTCGGTTTTTTTCCAACACCATAAGCATCGAGGGTCTGCGCCGTCTCTTTTCCCAGGTCAACGGCTTCGGGAGCGGCTGTCTGCATTCGATAGGCCAGTTCATAGGACTGGATACGAGCGGCTAATTCTGCACCACCGGGTCGCTGCTGGAGATGCTTTTGATTGAGCTGGGCCAACAGGTCCAACTGTTTCCGCTGGGCACCTCGGTCCATGTGAGGTGGCCCCTGCAGATCAAGGATCGGATTCCCTGTAGGACGAAAAAGGGTTCCCTGGTAGGTGGAGGGCATAAAGCCACTTGAATAATTCGGTTGACCGGAGATCGGCCCACCCCGCTTGTCCATCATAACCACGTAGCCTGGCAGATCCTGGTTCCGGGTACCCAGCCCGTAGACACTCCAGCTGCCGACCGACGGCCTGCCGATAAAGGTACTGCCCGTATTCATTGCCACCAAGGCGGAACCATGCGCATGGCTGTCTGCATGGCAGGACTTAATCACGGCCAGCTTATCAGCATGTTTCCGAACATTGGGAAAAAAGTCTGACACCAGCAAACCACTTTCACCACCTGGATGAAAGGGCCGAAAATTGGGTGTCAGGAAACCAACCTTCCGGTTCCCCGAATTGATGTACTTCTTATCCATCGGCAATGGTTTGCCAGCGTGCTTTTCCAATTCCGGTTTATAGTCGAACGTATCGACCTGGCTGGGGGCTCCGTTCATAAGCAGAAAAATACAGCTCTTGGCCTGCGCCGGAAAATGACCGGCACGTGCCGATAATGCAGAACCCGGCCGACTCGGGGCCGCACCGATCGCATGTTTCTGGTAGAAACCATCGCCCTCCAGCAAGGAACTGAGCGCGAGCCCGGCAAAGCCGGCACCCATTTCCCACACGAATTCGCGTCGCGTGGCACCGCAGGGGAAAAAACGTGACATAAGTGAGGCACCCTCTCGCGACTAATCGATATAAAGAAACTCGTTGGTATTGATAAGCACATGGCATAACGAGGCAAGGGCGAGACGCCGTGGATCCTCTGGTTGGGCCACCAGCTTGATACCATACCGGTTTGCCAGGTATTGCCAGACCGATTCACGCTCTTGCCGAGACAGGCTTCTCTCGAAGAGGATGATTTCAGCAATATCACCGTCCCAGTACTCTGTTCCGTAGTTCCCCTGGACCCCCACCACATAAGGACCGGCCATGTCACGGGTTTTAAGCTGCGACGCCGATGCCAGCAGTGTCCGTCCCTGGTAGGTCTCCGCCCCGGCCTTGGAGTTAAAACCGGACAGGATAAAAGGGAGCGTTGGATCCACAACCTCACCCGCCGGAACAAACGCATCGGTCAAGCGTATCTTGGATTTCCCTGTCAGCCCCATGAACCAGGAACTGGTAGAGCGGCCACGCCGATGCCAGTTTGAAATCAACTCACGATGACCGACCTTGGCACCACGATCACTGGCAACGACGAACAGGCTGAATTCCTGTGACCACAACGGCGTACCCGCCAGGTGCAAAAAGTCGTCCTTGCCATCAAACCGGATCGCGGCCTTTCCCTGGATTGCCTTCGGAATCAATCGCGGCCGCTTAACCGGATTGAACTGGGAACCATCATGCGGATGCAAACCATCGACGGTGGACCCCGCACCATCCTTCCAGAACATGACCCCCTTGTCCTTATCGAGTTGCACGCCTTCATCTGCTCTCAACCAGAGCGCGAGCTTCCCTCGAACATCCAGGTTTTCAAGCTTACCGGCCGTGACTGCCAGCTTGTCGGATTTCTCTTCAAACCTCGCCAACTGGGATTCAACATGGGCGATTCCTGCCTGCTTCTCGTCGGCACGCGGCAGGCGTCCCAGTGCCAACAACCAGGCTTGCTCGACGGAACTGGTCGAATCACCCTCGGCTTGCTGCAGGATGCGCCCTGCCATGGCGAGACTCTGTTCATGTACAAAATGATTGTTTAGCAAGGCCAGGGACTGGGTGGGAACCGTTGTCACATCACGCTGGCCGCAGGGCAGGGTGGTATCTGTAAAATCAAACGTGGTCATCAGGGGTAGCAACCGTGACCGCTTGGTCATCATGTAAATACTGCGACGCGACCGCTCCACCTGGGTAGACGTCCCCCAGGCACTCGACTTACGGGAAAGACCTTCAAGTGCTTCCGGACTCATCCGGGGATAAAAACTGGGACCTCCCATTTTTGGATTAAGTCGGCCGCTCACCATCAACATGGCGTCTCGAAGTGCTTCAGCATCCAGGCGTCGCCGATTAAAACGCCACCAGCGCTCATTGAGAAAATCCTGCTGTTCGTATTGTTGATGTGCCGGATGCTGAGACGACTGGCGGTAGGTCGCCGACATCATGATCAGCTTATGCATCCGCTTGATCTTCCAGCCACCTTCCACGAACTCTGCTGCCAGCCAGTCCAGGAGCAGGGGGTGGGTAGGCGGGGCACTCTTGAAGCCAAAGTTATTGGGAGTTCGCACAATGCCCTGGCCAAAATGGTATTGCCAGAGACGATTGACCAGGACACGGGCAGTAAGCGGGTGATCCGGTCGCGTCATCCAACGGGCAAACTGCAAACGCCGCTGGGTTGTCTTACTGGCGGCCGGAGGTTCCTTTAACCTGGTTTCCAGTGCTGGAATGGTTGAAAGGGTCGCAGGGGCTACCACGGGTCCCGGCTTCTCACGCTCCCCCTTGATCAGGAGATGGATGGGTTTCGAAGTACGTCCCTTGTCGGTCCAACCAAAGACATCCATCCCCAACTGTTCCTTGGACGGCCCACCGAGATTACCCCTTTCGTCTCCCATGTACCCCGACCAGAAGATACTCGCGGTTCGATAATAGTCCGTCTGACGGATCGGATCGAACTTATGGTCATGGCAACGAGCACATTTAACCGTCAAACCGATAAATGCCGAGGTCGTCGTGTGGACCATATCCTCCAGTCGCGTATACAGGTAGTCAGCCGGATCATTGGGTTCATCGTTCCAGGTACCCGCGCGAATCATGCCCGTTGCGATCACGGACTGCTGATCACGATAGGGCACTTCATCACCCGCCAACTGGTCTGTAACGAAACGATCATACGGCATGTCATTATTGAAGGCATCGATCACCCAGTC
>JAZADA010000435.1:0-32468 GCA_036124135.1 Planctomycetota bacterium
GTTCGCCCATGGCGTCGACCAGCAGGATTCGTGCTGGTGGCTTCGTGGCCGCTGGATCGAGTTCGCTACGCAACTGCCAGTCCGCTGCTTGCTGGTCAAGCATCGTGGCGACCTCCGCGAATCGTTCCGGGTGGCGAGGCACCAGGATAAGTCGCAAGTGCGGATAATCCTGGGCCAGTTTCTGGAAGACCGCGAGGGCAACCTGTTCTTCAGGGTACTGGGTACTCCCGGCCAGGAAGACAGTTTCCTGGTCCGTAATACCTGCCAGCGAGGCCAGCGCTTGCGTAGTCGGGTTGCCACGATCCTGGTCGATGCCGTCGAATTTCAAAGATCCTGTAACCTGCAGTTGCCCGGGGCGGGCACCGAGTTGCCGGAATCTTTGGGCATATTCCTCGTTCTGAACGGCCAGCAGGTCCATCGAGGCGATCAGCCGTTTTACCAGGAAGCCAATTCGCTGATAGCCACGACTGCTTGATTCACTGAGGCGACCATTGACGATGGCCACGGGAATCCCAGCCCGTTTTGCTCCACGGATCAAGTTGGGCCACAACTCGAGTTCTACCAGGACGAGTAATCCTGGCTGGATACGTCGCAGCGCGTTTCGAACAGCCCAGCTAAAATCGAGGGGGCAGTAAAACACGGAGCGAGGAGCGTACTTGCGGCGTGCCAACTCATAACCCGTCCGGGTGGTTGTTGAGATCACGCATTCCCAATCGGGGTGACGGTTTTCAATCGCTGCCAGTAGTGGTTGCAACAGGTTGACCTCACCCACGCTCACCGCATGGAGCCAGATGCCAGGTCGTTCCGGGGAACGCAGTGGTACACGGCCCAGGAACTTTGCACCCCATCCCTGTCGGTACTTGCTCTTGCGAATTGCGTTGTAGAGTAGCCACGGAGATGCGAGGCAGAGTGCGATCAGGTAAACCAGGTTCAACAGGTACGACATGCAATGAAGTCGACTTAAGTGTTTTGTTTCCGCATACAACAGTTCTTGTATTTCTTGCCGCTATCGCAAAAGGGACAAACCTGGTTGCGACCCACTTGTTGAGTGCGATTGCGGATTGGATCGATGCGTCCACCATCGTCTCCACTGGCATCGATGGCTGCTTGTTGCTGCTGGGCAATCTCGCTGGTGCTTTGTGCGTCTGCATGGCTGGCGGAAGTTTCTTTCCAGGTCGAGCCGACGAAATCCTCGTCCAGTTGTTCCATGCGGAATACCAGGTCTGTCGTCCGTTCCTCAATCGATTGCCACATCTGCTCGAAGAGTTTCATACCTTCCCGCTTGTACTCGACCTTCGGGTCCATCTGGGCATATCCCTTCAACCCGACGGAGCTGCGCAAATGATCCATGACCAGCAGGTGATCCTTCCAGGCCGAATCGACGATTTCCAGCAGCAGGGTTCGTTCCATGCGCTGCATCTCGGGACGGTATTGATCTTCAAAGACACTGGTCAGCTTGTTGCGTAGTTGTTCGTGATCAAGTCGAGCGATCTCATCAACATCAAGTTCATAGGACAGGTTTTCCTGCAGCCAGTGTGCCAGGGGTTGAAGGGTCCCGTTGTCGCGGGTGGCCGTGGCAGCATGACCATTGGCAGACTCCAGGTAGTGGTCCAGTTGTTGCTGCATGTCGTGCAGTACAGATTTAGACTTTTCCTGGTGTTGATTGCTGTGTCGAACCAGCAAGGATCGGATCTCGTCACGTTGCTTGTTTTTCAGATCGTCAATCGTTAACTCGACCTGGAACCGGTTCCCGGCCCAGGCAATCAACCCCTCGCGATCGATGCGCCCCTCGCCTCCCTGGGCAAAACGGTACAGGCCAGCCATGATCGGGTATTCCGATTCTTTTTCACCATAAATCGTTTCAGCCTGTTCCAGGACGAGCTGTTTTAGCTCGGCGGGTTCCATGTCCTGGATATCGTCGACTTTCAACTGGGCACCGAACTTGTGTTCCGCCCAGGTGACCGTGGTGAGAATGGCGTAGCCCTCGGCCAACAGGGGTTCGCCATCGGAAAGATCAATTTGGTCCAGGGCTTCGCGAGCCTGGCCAATCAATACTTCGGCCATGTTGTCGCGACCAAATCGCTTGAGATCCCGGTCCCGGTAGTTCAGGTTCCAGCGTTGATTAAGGATCTTGGTAAGTGCTTCCCAGTTCCATTCATCTTCCTGGTCAACGGGCAGGTTTTCCTCGATCGCATCAAGAACCTGGGTTTCCGCCATCCGTTCCGCGTGGTCACGGATGAAGAGTTCAGCATCCTTGAAGTCCAGTCCGTGAAAGTCGCGCGATTCAAAAGGAGTTGATAACTTGTTACCAGCCCACTCGGCAAATGACTCGGCAGCGTAACTCGGGTGCAGGAACATGTCGAGATAAAAATCAACCTGGTTGCGGATGCTGTCCAGGATCAGGTTTCGGCAATTGGCACCATCGAGAATCTGTTGTCGATAGGAATAAACACGCTTGCGCTGCTCGTCCATGACTTCATCATATTCAAGCAGGTTCTTGCGGATCTCGAAGTTGCGTTCCTCGACTTTTTTCTGGGCTCCCTCGATGCGTCGCGTGACTAATCGACTTTCAATCCGTTCTCCCTCTTTCATCCCCATGCGTGCCAGTAGGCCCTTGACCCAGGGTCCGGCAAAAATACGCATCAGGTCATCTTCCAGGGAAAGGAAGAAGCGACTATCGCCCGGATCACCCTGGCGACCGCATCGACCTCGCAGCTGCAGATCGATTCGCCGTGCGTCATGCCGTTCCGTACCGATGACGTGCAAGCCACCGATTTCCTTGACCTGGGATCCGTCCGCAACCATGTTTTCTTCGTGTTCAATCTCGCTGACCAGGCCACTCCATTCCTCGTGGGGAACATCAAGCCGTGTCTCGTAACGGTCCTGGAGACGCGCCCATGCCATGGTCTCGGGGTTTCCACCCAGCACGATATCGGTACCACGTCCAGCCATGTTCGTGGCGATCGTGACGGCACCCAGGCGACCGGCCTGGGCGACGATCTCAGCTTCCCGTTTATGGTACTTGGCGTTCAGAACTTCGTGAGGTACCCCTCGCTTTTCCAGCAAGTTGGCAAGCCGTTCGCTTTTCTCAATGGAAACCGTTCCAACCAGTACCGGACGGCCGTGGCGTTCGATCTCCACGATACTGGACCTGGGAATCACCTCTGTTTTCTTTGATTCCTGCGGCACGAGGTGAACACTGTCACTGGTTTCCTTGGAGATCTTGCCAAAAACTTCCTCTCCATTGTTAAGTTGCAGGATGTCCCACTTGTGAACACGCTCGATATCATCAGCAACGGCAATGTATTTTTCCCGTTCGGTTTGGTAGATCACATCGGGATGTTCGATGCGTTGTAACTCGCGGTTCGGTTCGATGGCGACGACGTTTAGCTTATAGATTTTCAGAAACTCATTGGCCTCGGTCATGGCGGTACCCGTCATGCCGGCAATCTTCTTGTAGAGCTTGAAAAAGTTTTGCAGCGTGATGGTTGCCAGGGTCTGGGTCTCTTCCTTGATCTTGACTCCCTCCTTGGCCTCGACCGCCTGGTGTAACCCATCGCTCCATTGCCGTCCGTCCATCAGGCGACCCGTGAACTCGTCCACGATAATGACACGGCCTTCCTTGACGACGTAATTCACATCCAGCTTGTACAGGTAATGGGCTTTCAAGGAATTATCGAGCAGGTGAGGCCATTCCATGTTGCCGGCCGTATAGAAGCTTTCCACGCCTGCCAGTCGTTCTGCTGCTCGAATTCCCTCGTCTGTCAGGTTAGCCGAATGATCCTTCTCGTTAACGACGAAATGTTCTTCCTTGCGTAGTTGCCGGGCAATACGATCTGCGTCGGCATACTTGCGTATATTGTCGTGTGCCGGTCCGGAGATAATCAGCGGAGTTCGCGCCTCATCGACCAGGATGTTGTCGACCTCGTCAATAATGGCAAAATTCAAGCGACCCTGTGATTGCTGCTGGTACTTCGGGTAGCGATCGTCACCCTGGCAGGCCGGACGCATGTTGTCACGAAGGTAATCAAATCCAAATTCGTTATTCGTGCCGTAGGTGATATCACAGGCATAGGCCGCTTGCCGCTTGTGGACATCCATGTCGCTCTGGATGGCGCCCACGGTCAGCCCCAGCCCCATGTAGAGCGGGGCCATCCATTCCATGTCACGACGTGCCAGGTAGTCATTGACCGTGATCACGTGAACACCCAGGCCGGATAAGGCATTCAGGTAAGCCGGCAGTGTTGCCACCAATGTCTTGCCTTCGCCCGTGATCATTTCCGCAATCGATCCCTCGTGTAAAACGGAACCCCCGGTGATCTGGCAGTCGTAGTGCCGCATGTTCAGGTAACGCTTGCCCGCTTCACGGCAGACGGCAAAAGCTTCAGACATGATGTCATCAAGCGTTTCGCCGGTTTTCAGTCGTTCACGAAAGATGACGGTTTGATGGGCAAGCTGTTCGTTCGTCATTTCCTCATAACGAGATTCCAGGGCGTTGACGCCTTCTTCAATTCGCTTGTAGCGGTTGAGAATTCGCTGGTTGGAAGAACCAAAGAGTGCCGTGACACCCCGTTCAAAGACGCGCAGTATCCCGGAAAAAAAGAATCCGATGTTGTCCCAGATTTGTTCTAGTAACGCCATGGGTTTAAATCTAATCGTCTCAAGTGTTTCAGGGGCTGAGAAATAGCTCTCGGTAACAGTGGTGAAAATCCAGGACCTAAATCCTGGTTTCCCGTCCCAGGTTGCCGATACACGGGACAATCGTTGCCGATGGGAGCCCTCGGATTCCCTCGGGAAAGTCAGGCTAAAAGCGTAACATTCGCTGTGGGAATAGTTTATAACCAGCCCGTAATGGGGTCAACGTCAGTGGATTGAACCCGGCGAGCGAAAAAAACAGCGATTTGGTGACAGGTTTGTTTCTCGAGACGGTCCTGGCTTGCCAGTGATGGCTGAATCTGCCAAGTTTTTGCGAAGCAAGGAGTTGGTGATCGCAGGTTGGAGTCAAAAAGAGTCTTGTTAAAAGGGGATGTGTTTTGGCCAAAGGGTTTGCCAGTACCAGGATTGATGGTGAGTTGATCCTGCTGGGTACCGGGACGTCTACCGGAGTGCCGGCAATTGGTTGCCAGTGCGCGGTCTGCACCAGTGCTAATCAACGTAATCAGAGGTCGCGTTGTTCCATCATCCTGGGAGCGCCCGGGGGAAACCTGTTGATCGATACGCCTCCCGACCTACGTAGCCAACTGCTTCGAGAAGGTATCGGTATCGTGCACAGTGTCTTGTTCACGCATGAGCACGCGGACCATATTTTCGGCCTGGATGACCTCCGCTTGTTCCAATTTTACCTGGGGCACGCTGTCCCGCTGCTTTGCGAAGAAGCGGTGGAGGATCGTATTCGACAGTCTTTCGACTATGCCTTTACCGATCGCAAGCCCACTCATCCCGGTTCCATTCCCCAGCTTGTTTTTGAGCGCATTGGGCTGGAACCGTTCGAGGTGCTGGGGTTGCCCGTCATACCGATTCGTCTCCAGCATGGTCCCTATTTCAAGGTGCTGGGTTTTCGCTTTGGTAACGTGGCTTACTGCACCGATACCAATGAGATTCCTCCTGAAAGTATGCGCCTGCTGGAAGGCCTGGATGTCCTGATCCTTGATGCGTTGAGACATCGTCCACACCAGACTCATTTTGGCCTGGAAGAGGCGATTTCAGTAGCGCAGGAACTGCAGCCGAAGCGAACTCTCTTTACCCACGTATCCCATGACCTGGATTACGAGAAGACCAACGCCAATCTGCCGCCCACCATGGAACTGGCATTTGATGGGCTGCGTGTCCCACTCACGTGAGAGTCCGTTACTGACTCTTGGCAACCTTGTGGTCGCCCAGCCCTTTCAGGTAGTCGATGGTGACGGCCAGTACTTCCTTGTTGTAGAAGGTCAACGGAAAGATCTTGCCGTCGGCCTTGCTTTGTTCGAGCAGCCGTTTCTTGTCTTCCTGGTCGGCGTCGAAGGATTCTCGCTGCTGGAAGAATTCTTTTTCGTTGAGGGTGATGGTTTCTTCCTTGCGCTGCTGCTTGTATTTGGCGATATTAGCTTCCAGTTTCGTGAAGTCACTCGACTTGGCCCGGCGCTTGGTCGATTGTTGCTGGAGCTTTGCCACGTTCTCTTTCTTGGTCATCTGGAAGTCATCGTGGTCAACAGATTTCACCTTGTTGAAATCGATTGCGTAATCCAGGTCGGCTTCGCCGATGTCCATGTGGTTACTGAACGAGGGCAGGGTAATATCGGCCAGTACACCGCGTCGCTGCGTGCTGTCTCCGTCCGGTCGGTAAAACTGCTGCATCGTTAGCTTGAGCGCACCGAGATTGGGTGGATTGGAAATGCCAAACAATTGCGAACCGAGGTCGAGCAGGCTTTGGACCGTACCTTTTCCATGGGTTGCGGTGTCACCGATGATGAGACCGCGGTTGTAGTCCTGGATCGCTCCAGCCAGGATTTCACTGGCGCTGGCGCTGAACTTGGTGGTCACGACAACCAGCGGTCCCTTCCAGGTCATGCTTGAATCCGTGTCGTCGTATTGTTGTACACGACCGCCCGGATCACGTACCTGGACAACCGTGCCACTGTTGATGAACAAGCCCGTGAGGTTAATGGCTTCGGTCAGGCTGCCACCACCGTTTTGCGACAGGTCAAGGACGACGGCGTCGACGCCTTTTTCATCCTTGTTCATCTTCTCGAGAATACGTCGCACGTCTCGCGTGGTACTCTTGAAATCAGGTAGTCCTTTACGTGCTCCATCCATGTCCATGTAGAAGCTGGGAAGGACAATCACACCGATCCTGTAAGGAGAACCATCTGCTTTTTTACCACTCTCGATAATCTCGCTGCGCGCCTCGCTGTCGGTCAGTTCAATCTTGGCACGTGTAATCTTGTAGACGACGCGCTTGTTGCTGCCCGCCGGAATGACTTCCAGCCTGACCACGGTTCCTGACTTGCCACGGATAAGCTTGACCACGTTTTGGAGTTTCATGTCAACCACGTCGACCAATTTACCTTCTTCGTCCTGGCCAACGCTGACAATGCGATCCTGCGATTTGAGCTCACCCTGCTTGTCTGCAGCACCACCGGGGATAATTTTCGTGACCCGCGTGTAACCATCGCTTAACTGGAGCTGTGCACCGAT
Organism: Planctomycetota bacterium; assembly: GCA_036124135.1. Lineage (GTDB taxonomy): Bacteria > Planctomycetota > Planctomycetia > Pirellulales > Pirellulaceae > JAZADA01. Next base: position 7,177 of record JAZADA010000435.1, read on the forward strand.
GCCGTCCAGTTCCAGTCGCATCTGGATCTGGAAGTTTTCCAGGGTGGGAGGTGAAAAATAGGTGGAGTGGGGATCAAAACTGGTAGTAACACTGGTGAGAAACATTTCCAGCAAATCGTCACTGCTGGTTTGATGCATTTGTTTTCCATAGCTCGTGTAACGACGAGCCAATCGTTCGCGGGGATCTTCTCCTTCTCCCGCTTTTTCCTCTTCGGTTTTGTCACTCTTCAAAGACAGGAAGCTGAATTTGATCCGTTTCCGCCAGCGTTCGCGGGCCTCGGTTGCATTCTTGGCATACTGCATTTTTTCAGGTTTGCTGACTAGTCGTTCCTGGACCGTGAAATCGTGCTTTTCCTTGACCAGTTCCAGCGCGGTGGCAATCCGTTCGTCTACGCGTTCGAGGTACCGGTTGTAGATCGTGTAGGCAATCGAGATATCGCCTTTCTTGATCATGTCATCGATCTCGTCCCGCTTCTTCATGAACTCGTCAATGTCTTTTTGATAGAAGTAGAGCTTGAGTGGATCGATGGTCTTGAAAAACGATTTCATCGCCCGGCCAGAGATCTCGTCATCCATGGCATGCTTGGACAGATGCTGGCGTTGGATCAGCGTACTGACCAATAACGTAACGCGTCGGTCCTTGGCCGTGGGTTTTTCAAGTTCCGCTGCGTGACTACCCCAGTACCCGCTGGACACCAGGGCGACCAGGGAGGTAAAGACCAGTAGAGAACAGACGCGTTGCTTGGAAAGCCATCTGGAAGTACGCATGGGATCCCCTTGTCGTAGTCAAATCGAAAGGTGTCTTTAAGGAACGTAAGTTGTCCACAACCAATGAGTTATCAATGGTATCGAAAAAGATAGGTAGGGACAAGACAGGAGTCGTGGGAGGATCTGCTTTCCGGCTGGATTCGGCTTTGGAATGATGTTGGTTGAATAATAGGGAGCCGTTTTCTTGCCTGCCGAGTACCTTTTGACTGGCAGCTCAAGGCGTTACGATTGGAAACCGGACAGTTGGTTGGATGGTTTTTTGCCATCGATCCATGCCAGTGTGAGCTGGCGGGGATGTTTAGCCATGCAAAGTTCGAGGTGCGTTGCGTGAATAGTCAGTTGTATAGTTACCTGTTGATGCCCAGCGATGATCATCGCGACAGGTACACCTTGTTGGACGGTGATGACGATATTCGTATCGGTCGTGGCCTGGATTGCGAAATTGTTCTCAATGATCCGATGAGTTCGCGTGTGCATGCGATCGTTTATCGTCGCGGACAACAATGGCGGTTGCGTGATGCGGACAGCCGCAATGGGACAGTTGTTGCTGAGGCAAAAATAGACGACGTGGAACTGGAGCACGGTTGCTGTTTTCGAATCGGCAGTTCCGAGTTCGTTTTTCGTCAGGAAGCGACTTTGCCCGTTGAGCTGGAGTTGGATCCGCAAACCCTGGTGAACCAGACGGTGGTGCGGGAGGTTCCTGTCCAGCCAGTCGATGAAAGCGATGAGTTGCTGATCGGATCGTGGGACCAGGATCGTTTGCAGGATCTACTGGACCTCTACCAGCTGGCAGTCCGACTCTGGTCCTGTGACGACCCCGATGATGTGGTTCGCACCTCCCTGGAGTTATTGCATGGGAAAACGCGGGCTTCGATCACCGGGTTTCTCTGGTTGCATGATGATGGCCATTTGAAGCCGCGGATGGTGATTCCGGCGGGTTCCGAGGATTCTGTTCATTTAAGTGAGTCCTTGACGGATCTGGTTTGTCACCAGGGGCGCGCAGTCTGGATTAATAATGAAACGTCGTTTGATGACGCTGCCAGCTTGAAACAGTTTTCCGATGGATTATGTGTTCCACTGGTACACCAGCAGGTGACCCTGGGTGCAATTCACGTGTACCGGGAAACGGATCGATTCCGTGATCAGGATTTTGACCTCGCGTTGGCCCTGGCGAGGTTGCTGGCGGTCGCGCTGGCCCGTACACGGCAGCAGACGCGGTTGCAAGTTGACCACCAGCGACTGGTAGAGAAGACCGCCAATGTTGATGAGATGATTGGTGAAAGCACGGCACTGCAGGAACTGAAAGTACGCATGGAACGGATTGGCCAGGCGACAGGCTGTGTCCTCATCCGCGGCGAAAGCGGTACCGGCAAGGAGTTAGTGGCCCGGGGTGTTCATCGGTGCAGTGCCCGGGCAGATCGTCCCATGCTATCCGTGAACTGTGCCGCGATCGCGCCTAATCTCATGGAAAGCCAGTTGTTTGGTCACCGCAAGGGAGCCTTTACCGGTGCGGACACCGATCATGATGGCTGGTTTCGGCAGGCCGACTCGGGAACCCTTTTCCTGGATGAAGTGGGTGAACTGTCACTTGAAGGGCAGGCCAAGTTGCTCAGGATCCTGGAAGGCCATCCATTTCAACCTGTTGGCAGCATGGATAATATTTCAGTCGATGTCCGCGTGATTGCGGCAACAAACCAGGATCTCAATGATTACGTGCGTGCGGGTAAATTTCGCGAAGACCTTTATTACCGGCTGAGCGTGTTCGAACTTTACGTGCCACCGTTGCGAGATCGCGGGGATGATGTGGGCCTGTTAATTGATTTTTTCCTGGAACATTTCAAGGGTCAGCAAGGTCGACCTGACGTGCAATTATCTGCGGCCGCCCGTGCCTGCCTGCTGGAATACCCGTGGCCTGGTAATGTCCGACAGTTGCGTAATCTGATTGACAGTTCTGTTGTGCTGGCGGCAGGGGATGTGATCGAGCAGACAGACCTGGGGTTGCGCGACGCACTGACGCCTCAGGCAAGCGGGGATTCAGAATGGCCGTCGTTGAACATCGAAAGCTGGGAACGAAAACTGATCGAGGAAGCATTGAAGCGGTCCGAGGGGAACGTGCCGGAGGCGTCCGGGTTGCTCGGAATCGGACGAGCGACCCTCTATCGCAAGATTGAACAATTCGGAATCTCCAGGTGAGGAGTCATGATGTGCACAGTTAATGTCTTTTGGAATCGTCCTGGTCAATGGGTTTTCTTTGCCTGGTTTGCACTAGTGGGTTCCATGAACGTATCGGTTCACGGACAAGAGAACCAACGCGTTTTTATTCGCAACGGCAAGCCCGTGGGAATCCATGACGTGGCTGGTAAATGGAAACAACGAGATGCCGTGCTGGAGGGGCAGGGTGAACGGGTCTATCTCTACGCGGACAGGATGATTGCGGCTGGCGATTTCACGGTTTCTGCACGATTGCGTATGCAAAACCAGCTGAAGTCCGCGGCTGGTTTTGTGCTGGGTGACAGTTTTTTTGGATTCGAGGGCGCCAAGGGAGAAGAAATCTTTCTCAACGGTCCGCTGTTTGGAGGTTACCAGAACGTCAGGCCCAGTCGCCTGGTTTTCGAACGAGGGGCCTGGATTGATTTCGAGGTGCAACGTCGTAACGGCGTCATGAAGTTCCTGGTGGATGGGAAAATTCTCCACGAACTCCGGCACGAGGGTCCCGTGGGCCAGGTTGGTTTTACTCCCTGGAGAAGCACGATGCAGATTCAACACTTTGCAGCTACCGGCATCCTGGTGAAACGGCCGCAACCCAGGAACCGTGGGTATTCCATTCCTACCCTCGATCTGGCCGCAGAAAAAAATCGACAAGTGATCGTGGACCGCGAGGAAGGTCAGTACCTGGGGCACGTGACAACGGTCTTGCTGGAAGATGGTCAGACCATGATCGCAGTCTATCCGAAGGGACATGGTCGAGGAGCGATTGTCATGAAACGCAGTGTTGATGGTGGCAAGACGTGGTCACAGCGCCTGTCGGTTCCCGAGAACTGGTCGACCTCCAGGGAGGTGCCGACCATTCACCGCGTGATTGATCGCCAGGGAGTGAAACGACTGATTTTGTTTTCCGGTCTGTACCCAGTTCGCATGGCGGTTTCCGAGGATGACGGGAAACACTGGTCTCCGTTGAAAAAGATCGGTGACTTCGGTGGTATCGTGACCATGGGGTGTGTGACACGATTGGCCAACGGGGATTACATGGCCCTGTTTCATGATGATGGTCGGTTTTATAAAAATAGTGGAAAGCGCGGTCGATTCGTCGTTTACAAGACAGTTTCTTCCGATGGTGGATTGACCTGGTCGTCACCCAGCGTGGTGGCGACCCATGCCCTGGCCCATCTTTGCGAGCCCGGGATATTGCGGTCCCCTGATGGTCGTCAACTGGCTGTGTTGTTGCGGGAGAACAGCCGTCGCCTGAATTCGTTCCTGGTCGTGTCCAACGACGAGGGCAGGACCTGGAGTGAGCCAGTCGAGTTGCCAGCGTCCTTGACCGGGGATCGACATACGGGGGTGTATAGTTCTGATGGACGGTTGTTTATTAGTTTCCGTGATACGACCCACGTGAGTTCGACCAAGGGAGACTGGGTTGCCTGGGTCGGGACCTATGAGGATTTGGTCAAGGGTCGCGAGGGACAGTATCGTGTCCGGTTAATGGATAATCACAAGGGGGGAGATTGTGCCTATCCTGGTGTCGAGATTCTTCCAGACGATACGATTGTTACCACGACCTACGGACATTGGGTGGTAGGCAAGCAACCCTACATTGTAAGTGTTCGCCTGAAGTTGGCCGAACTGGATTTGAAATGGAGTCGGCAACCCAAAGAACCGGCATTGCAAGAGAATGAATGATCACCAGATTCTCGATTTCCAGCCGTGCATGTTCATGCGTTGCGGGCATCGGCAAACGGTACTTGGTACCACGTTGCCTGGTGGACGATTTCCGTATCGTGCCCGACCTCACACGTTACCGTTGTCCGATGGAGACGTAGTGGTAGTCCACGATGATGTTCCGGCTGCCTGGAAAGAAACAGATGCTGTAGCCCTGCTGGTTCACGGGTTGGGCGGGGACCATCGATCCGGGTACATGGTACGGGTGGCCGCCAAGTTGAATCGTCGTGGTGTGCGGGTTTTTCGGATGGACCAGCGAGGTTGTGGGGCTGCTCAGTGGTTGTCGGCACAACCGGCCCATGCGGGTCGTAGTGATGACATCGCGGAGGTGTTGGATTGGGTGGAGACCTGTTGCCCACGAGCACCGGTGACCCTGGTCGGCTTCTCGCTGGGGGGAAATGCGGTCCTCAAGTTAGTGGGCGAACGTGATGTGCCCGGGGATGGAAATCTGCGATCGGTACTGGCGGTTGCGCCCCCTATCGATCTGGCGTACTGTGCGGAAAACCTGGCGCGTCCACAACGTCGCTTCTACGATCGCAGGTTTGTCCGGAAACTTTGTCGGCAGGTGCGATTGCGTTCTCGGCGGGTGGCGGCTGCCCGTGACCTGGACCCAGGTGTGCGGCCGCGTAGCGTGCTTGAGTTTGATGATTGTTACACGGCTCCCGTAAGTGGATTCCAGGATGCTGGCGACTACTATGCGCGGTGTAGCGCGAGGTCCTTGCTCAAATCAATCGAGGTAAACACCAGGATACTGGTAGCCGAGGATGACCCAGTGGTGCCGGTAGAAATATTTTCCGAGGCTCCCGTTTCGGAATACGTGGATTTGTTTAAGACTCGATATGGCGGTCACTTGGGTTACCTGGGAGTTCGTGGAGTTGACTCCGATCGTCGTTGGATGGACTGGCGTATCGTCGACTGGGTCACCTCGGCATCCGTGTAAGAGTGGGTTGCTACTCTGGTCAACGAGCTGTGAGTCATTTAGGATTGGACAGCAGCGGTTCCGTGAAAGCCTCCTGTTGTTCTCGAGATTTCTGTGCAAAGGAATATGAATCCATGCCACGACTGACCCACCAAATTGTTCCCCTGATCTTGTTGATTCTCCTGGTTGCAGCACCAGTAAAAGGGCAGGAATGGACGCGTTTTCATGGCCCCAATGGCCAGGGGGTCAGTTCATTGAAATCCTTTCCCGCGAAATGGGAAGCGAAGCACTACAACTGGAAGATCAAGTTGCCGGGGATTGGGCATTCGTCACCAGTGATCTGGGGAGACAAGGTTTTCCTGATTAGTGCCGATCCAAAAAATGCCACGCGTTATGTCCTCTGCGTTGCAGCTACTACCGGAAAAATTCTCTGGAAAAAAGACTATACCTCCGAGGCACATCATCTCCATGTGCGCAGCAGCTTTGCATCTTCCACTCCTGCGGTTGATGGAGATCTCGTCTACGTGGCCTGGTCGACTCCTGCGAAGACAACGCTCAAGGCCCTGGACCATAACGGACGCGAGGCCTGGAGCCTGGACCTGGGACGCTGGCAAAGCCAGCATGGGTTTGGTACCTCGCCGGTGCTCTATGGAGACATGGTGATTCTTTCCAATTCGCAACAGGCCAATAAACTGAAGCCGGGCGAGAAACCTGGCGAGAGTTTCCTGCTGGCCTTCGATCGTAAAACGGGTAAAGAACGTTGGAGATTACCGCGTGCCAGTGTCAATGTTTGTTATACATGTCCCTGTATCTATACGCCGCCAGGTGGAAAGCCCCAGTTGGTTTCTTTTAACACGGGTAATGGAATGTTCAGTGTTGACCCGGAAACAGGAAAAGAAAATTGGGCTATCGATGTGTTTGACAAGCGAACGGTGAGCTCTCCCATTATTGCCGGCGACCTGATTTTCGGTTCGACAGGATCCGGTGGTGGTGGCAACTATGTTGCTGCGATCAAGGTGGGAAGTAAGCCGGAGATTGCCTATCGTGCGTCCCGGCAGGCGCCGTATGTGCCAACTTCCGTACTTAACAAGGACATGCTTTTTCTCTGGTATGACAAGGGCATTGTCAGCTGCATTGATTATCGGGATGGCAAGGAACATTGGAAGGAACGGCTGGATACCGCGTTTTCGGGATCCCCGATTCGCGTGGGTAACAAGATGTTTTGTATTGACGAGGACGGCGTGGTACACGTGTTGGCGGCCGAGAAGGAATTCAAGCAGTTGGCGAAAAATCCGCTGGGTGAAGCCAGTCGGTCCACGCCTGCCGTCTCGGGCGGTCGCATGTTCCTACGTACCTATTCGCAGTTGATATGCGTGGGTGCCAAGCCACTCTAGGAAATGGTTTGCTGGCGTACGGAAATGAATGGCGACGAGCGGTCAATGCTGTCGAGGTGATGGTCCAGCATGAGTGAATCACCTTGGCAATTCTGGATCGACGTGGGGGGGACCTTCACCGACTGTTTTGCGCGCTGTCCAGATGGCCAACTAACGTGCCGGAAAGTTCTCAGTTCCGGTATTACCCGGGGACGTGTTGGTGAGGGTTCGACTGCAACCTGCATCGTCGATTCTCGACGTGCGGAAGATCCTTCCGGAGTCTGGGCGGGTTACCAGATTCGGTTTTTCGACCGGCAGGGCAATGCGTTGGTAGAGGGTACGGTTGCGGACTCCACGTCCGCTTCCGGCCGATTGCAATTAGACCCACCTCTTTCCCTGGACCTGTTGCCTGCTGGCTGTCGGTACGAATTGTCCTCGGATGAAGAAGCTCCCCTGGTTGCCATCCGCTACCTGCTGGGTTTGGGTCGCCAGGGAGTGATTCCCCCGGTCATGGTGAGACTGGGTACGACACGCGGGACGAATGCCCTGTTGACACGAAGTGGAGCACGGTGTGCTTTCGTGACAACCAGGGGGTTTGCCGATGTGCTATTGATTGGTTACCAGGAACGATCGAGGTTGTTTGACCTGGATGTCAGCAAGTCTGCCCCATTGTTTTCCGCGGTTGCTGAAATCGACGAGCGGATCGCCAGTGATGGGCAGGAGCTGCAGGTCCCCGTCGAGGAGGCGGTACGACGACAATTGGCCACACTGAAATCAGGCGGTATCGAGTCCCTGGCCATTTGCCTGTTGAATGCCTATACCAATGCCAGTCATGAGAAACTCGTGGAACGGATTGCCAGGGAAGAGGGCTTCGTGGAGATTAGCCGTTCCAGTGAGGTAGCGCCCCTGGTCAAGGTCGTTTCCAGGGGCGATACGACGGTGGTCGACGCCTACCTGAATCCTGTGCTGCGCACCTACCTGGCCGGCTTGCGGAGATCACTCGGGGATGATGCATCGCTACACCTGTTAACGTCGGCGGGTGGGTTAGTCGCCGCGGAGTCGTTTGTGGGCAAGGACAGCTTGCTTTCCGGACCAGCCGGCGGCGTGGTCGGGTTTTCCCGGGTGGCCTTGGCAGCTGGTTTTAAACAGGCCATCGGGTTTGACATGGGAGGAACCAGTACGGATGTTTCCCGCTTTGAAGACCATTACGAGATGGAATACGAAACCGAGAAAGCTGGGGTGCGAGTGGTTGCACCGATGATGGCGATTGAAACCGTGGCAGCAGGGGGTGGCTCCATCTGTTCGTTTGACGGTACACGGCTTACCGTGGGACCGGCCAGTGCTGGTGCTGATCCGGGGCCAGCCTGTTATGGGCAGGGAGGGCCCCTGGCTGTAACTGATATGAACCTGTTGCTGGGTCGAATCCTGGAAGACCAGTTTCCTTTTCCACTGGACCTGGAAACAGTCCGGCAGCAGCTGGACACGTTGTGCCAGGAAATACTGCAGGCCACGGGAGTAGCTTACGATCCCGTGCAATTGGCGACAGGTTTCCTGCGTGTTGCTAATCACAACATGGCCCAGGCCATTCGATCTATCTCGGTTGCCCGGGGTTATGATCCGCGACAGGATGTGATGGTGACTTTTGGTGGTGCTGCCCCACAGCATGCCTGTGCCGTGGCCAGGGAACTTGGGATAGAAAAAATCCTGGTCCATCCCCATGCCAGTATCCTGAGTGCACTGGGTATCGGGCTGGCCGATATCACACGTCATCGCGTGGCGGGTGTCTATCGTGCTTACTCAGAGGCGGAGGTCGAGCGACTGGTATCGCAGTGTGACCAGTTGGAGGAGCAGGTGATCCAGGAAGTTCTCAAGGAAAATGTTGCGATTGGAGATATCGAGGTGCAGCGACTGGTGGATCTGCGCCATGTTGGCCTGGAAATGTGTTTGACGATTCCGTGGTCCGAGTCGGTTACGCTGGCAGCTGCTCATGCGGATGAACATCGGCGCCTGTACGGCTACCATAAAGAGAATCGGCCACTGGAAATTGTTGCCGTACGCGTGGTCGCAACGGGTCGGTCCAGCATCCCGGTTGAACCATCGGTTTCGGTAACGCCGTCTGCTCCGCCTGCCGCTGAAACGATGCCCCTGATAGTCGAGGGCAAGCAGGTCAGTGCGGCTGTGTACTGGCGTGCGGATCTGCAGCCGGGCATGCAGTTGGAAGGGCCTGCCATGGTGGTTGACTCCATGTCCACGACAGTCATTGATCCTGGCTGGCGAGCTGAGATCTACAGTGGGGGAGAGTTGGTGTTACGTGACCAGGGTAGTCCCCCTGTTGCGATGATACAGAGTGCTGCCGACCCGGTGTTGCTGGAGGTTTTTAATAACCATTTTTCAGCGATCGCGGAACAAATGGGGATCACCTTGCAGAACACTTGCTGCAGCGTGAATGTCAAGGAACGTTTTGACTTTAGTTGTGCGATTTTTACTGCCGCCGGCGACCTGGTCGTCAATGCGCCCCATATCCCGGTGCACCTCGGGGCCATGAGTGAAACCGTGCGCTGTGTGGTACTAGATAATCCTGGAATGGCTCCGGGTGATGTGTTCATTACCAATGATCCGTATCGAGGAGGTTCTCATTTACCGGATCTTACCGTGGTCACGCCGGTGTACGATACGGAGGGTAGCCAGCGATTGTTTTTTACGGCCAGTCGAGCGCATCATGCGGAGATCGGTGGTATGACGCCAGGCTCCATGCCACCTTTTTCACAGAACCTGGCCGAGGAAGGCGTGGTGATTCGAAATTTCAAGATGGTGGACCGGGGTCAGCCGAGACTGGAAGAACTTGCTGCGCTCCTGTCTGCCGGACCCTATCCCACGCGCAGCCTTGCCGAGAACATCGCGGATATCGAGGCCCAGGTTGCAGCGAATCACCAGGGAGCGACCGACCTCTTGAAATTGGTAGAACGGTATGACCTGGAGACCGTGACCGCTTACATGAAGCACATCCAGGCTGCGGCAGACCAGAAAATGCGAGCCGCATTGGATCGCCTGGAGGACGGCCAATACCGTTTCCATGACTTCCTGGACAACGGTGCACGGATCCAGGTTCAACTGGATATTCATGGTGACCAGGTCACGATTGATTTTTCTGGTACCGACCCCGTTTTGCCAGGCAACCTGAATGCCAACCGGGCGATTGTAACTGCCGCCGTGATGTACGTTATGCGTTGCCTGATTAACGAGGAGATTCCCCTGAACCAGGGTGTGTTGTCAGCGATTACGCTGCAGTTACCGGATTGCCTTCTCAATCCGTCCCAGGGCCCAGACGATGAACGGACGGCAGCCGTGGTGGGTGGAAACGTGGAGACCTCGCAACGTGTCGTCGATGTCTTGCTGGGAGCCCTGGGGTTAGCGGCTGCCAGCCAGGGAACGATGAACAACCTGGTCTTTGGTAATGAATCATTCGGTTATTACGAAACGATCTGTGGAGGCGCGGGAGCGACGGCAAGGATGGTGGGAGCTGATGCGATTCACACGCACATGACCAATACCCGCTTAACCGATCCCGAGATCATGGAGCAACGATTCCCGGTTCGCGTGACAGAGTTCTCGATTCGTCGTGGATCGGGTGGTGACGGCCGTAACCCGGGTGGTGACGGGGTGTACAGGCAGCTGGAATTCCTGGCCCCGCTGGAAGTTTCCATCTTAAGTAACCGCCGTGAGCAATGGCCTCCCTACGGTCTGCATGGTGGCGAACCTGGGGCCTGTGGACGCAATACGCTGCGGCGCCCTGGAGAAGAGCCACGGCAACTACCCGGGCAGGTGCAGCTGGCGGTTGAACCGGGTGACCAACTGGTGATCGAGACACCAGGTGGGGGCGGTTATGGCGATTCGGCAGATTGAGTGAAATCCGTACCGCGCCGGGCGACCGTGAGAATCATCAGCAGACCGAATGCCATCAAGGCACTGGCCAGGTAGTAGGGGGTGACAACGTTGAACTTCAGCAAGGGGATGCCAAGGTAGCCACCCATGATGCGTGCCAGCGAACTGACACTTTGACCAACACCCAGCACGACACCCTGGCGTTCCGGATCGGTGCGTCGTGAGAGCAGACCGTTGAGAGATGGTTGCAGGAAGGAAAAACCTGCCACCACGATCCCCAGGGAGACGAACAGCAGGGGCACGGAATTTTGTGACACGGCGAACGTTACCAGGATGAATCCACCGATCTCGAGGATGGCACCTGTGGCAGCCAGTCGCGTCTCCGACATTTTCTTGCTGAGTCTTCGTACAAGGCCACCCTGGACCATGGCCAGCGTGAATCCGATGAAGGCAAATGTCAGGCAGATCTGGTTCCAGTTGAACCGGAAAGGACTGCCCAACGCTCTTTCTTGCGAGTCACCTTTGACCAGCAGTGAAATCGTGGTTTCGAAATTTGCAAATGAAAAGATGCAAAAGAAAATGGTCAGGAAGAGGAAACCGATTGATGGGATGGAGAGTGAATCGCGGAGTCCCCCCCAGTCGATGATCTGGCGGCGGGAGGTTGGTTCGGCACGGATGGTCTTCGATTCGGGTAAGTAGAATACGGCCAGCAACAGGGCCATTAGAGAAAGGATGGCTGCTATATAGCCAGGCCAGGGACCTGGATCGGAAGTTCCGTCTGGTACGGCAAAGTAACCCAGCAGTGGACCAAAGGTGAACCCGAGTCCGAACGCCATTCCGATCAATGCCATGCCATGTGAGCGTTTGTCCGGGGGAGTGGAATCAGCAATGTAAGCTTGTGCCGTGGAAATCGTAGCACCAGCGATGCCCGCACCAATGCGAGCGACAAACAGTAACAAGAGACTTTTGTGTAGCGTCGCATAACCAAACAGGGTGTAGAAAATCACGGAACCAGTGAGTCCGATCATGATGACCGGACGCCGACCGATGCGGTCCGAGAGACGTCCCCAGAACGGGGCGAAGATAAACTGCATGGCAGAAAAACTGGCCATCAAGGCTCCCAGCATCCAGCCGGAATTGTCGACATTGAAATGATCGGCATAGACAGGGAGCAGGGGTAGGACCATGCCAAAACCAAGCAGGTCGATGAATACGGTCAGGAAAATGACCAGTAGGGATCCCTTGGTGGCTTGTGATGTCATGGGTACCCGAGGCTAAATAAGGGGAAAGCAGAATCCAAGTACGTCATTGCAGCCTACCGCACCTGCTCTATTCGTTCCAGACCGCCACCGCTCCCTTTTACTGTCGACAATGAAGTCGTATGATGCGGGCATGGCAGAAACAAGATTTGAAATCCGCCGTCAATTTCAACAGCTCGATCGCGAGGCGTTACGAGATCATCAGCTCCAGCAGCTGAATCGGCTGGGGGCAGAAATTCTTCCAGCTAACCAGTTTTATGCAGGTAAGTTGCCGGCCAGTGCGTTTCCACTGGAGTCCCTGGATGACCTGGCCCACTTTCCTTTTACCAACAAGGAAGAATTGGCTGCGGATACGAACGACGGAAGGGCCGTGAATCGAACCTATCCATTAGACCAGTACGTGCGTTTTCATCGTACCTCTGGAACACGCGGTCGGCCGTTGGTGGTGGTTGATACGGCAGATGACTGGCAATGGTTTGTCGATACCTGGCAGTACGTACTGGATGTTGCCGAAGTGACCACCCAGGACCGGGCCTTGCTGGCATTCTCGTTTGGACCGTTTATCGGTTTCTGGAGTGCGCATGAAGCCACTGCTGCCCGTGGAGCCCTGGTGGTACCAGGTGGAGGACTTAGTACCCTCGGCCGACTGGAATTAATTACCTCGCAGGAAATCACGGTATTGTTTTGCACACCGACTTATGCCCTACACCTGGCTGAAGTAGCAGCTGCTAACCAGGTTGATCTGGCGGCCAGTTCGGTCCGTTGCCTGGTGGTTGCCGGTGAGCCGGGAGGATCGATTCCGGCGGTGCGTGAACGTATTGAAACTGCCTGGAATGCGCGCCTGGTAGACCACGCAGGCTCCACCGAATCGGGACCCTGGGGTTATGCCGATGCCGAAGGAGAAGGTCTGCATGTGATCGAAAGCGAATTCCTGGCGGAGTTTATTTCGTTGTCCAGTGGAGAACCGGCTGAAGAGGGTGAACTGAGCGAGTTGGTGCTGACTAATTTCGGCCGGCCCGGCAATCCCGTCATCCGCTATCGGACTGGCGATCTGGTGCGACCGGCTTACGGCGGGAAAGGATCCGACCGTTTTGTTTTCCTGCCAGGTGGTGTCCTGGGGCGTGTCGATGACATGATGATTATTCGTGGCGTGAACGTGTTTCCCAGTTCGATCGAACAGATCGTTCGCAGTTTTCCAGGAATCGTGGAATACCGGCTGACGGTTAGCCGGGAAGGCGAAATGGATAAACTGTCGGTGGAGATCGAGGATCCCCTCGGGGAGCCGGATCGCGTGGCCCAGGAATTCCAGTTACGGCTGGGGTTGCGCGTGGCAGTGGAATGTGTACCGGAAGGAAGCCTGCCTCGTTTCGAGGGTAAAGGCAAACGGTTTATCGATCATCGGGTGACTGGAAAAGAAGGCTGATTACTGGCCAGTAATGACCTGGCCCGGAAGGAAGAATGTTCATGGAGTTGACCAACGAGTTGATTCAGCAATGTCGGCAACAGTTTCCGGCATTGGCACGAATGGTAAACGGCCAGCCCGCGGTTTACCTGGATGGACCAGCTGGCACCCAGGTACCTCAACGAGTGATTGATGCCATCGGTCATTACCTGGGACATTACAGTGCAAATCATGGAGGTCTCTTTCCGACCAGCATGGAGAGTGATCTGATGCTGGCCGAGGCACATCGTGCACTGGCGGATTTACTGGGTGTTGAAGATCCGGCCGAGATTGCCTTCGGGGCCAACATGACGTCGCTGACCTTTGCCCTCTCGAGGGCACTGGCTCGAACCTGGTCCGCGGGTGATGAGATTATCGTGACGCGCTTGGACCATGATGCGAACGTGAGGCCCTGGGTACTGGCAGCGGAAGATGCAGGAGCTACCGTACGTTTTGTGAATCTTCGTCCCGATGACTGCACCCTGGACCTGTCAGAATTACGAGGGATGCTATCTGATAAAACACGACTGGTGGCGGTCGGTTGTGCCTCGAATGCATCGGGCGGGATTAACCCGGTGCAGGATATTTGTCAGTGGGCTCACGAGGTGGGAGCACTTGTTTTCCTGGATGCGGTTCATTACGCACCCCATCGCCTGATCGATGTGCCAGCCTGGGATTGTGATTTCCTGGCCTGTTCAACCTACAAGTTTTTTGGACCTCACCTGGGAGTTTGCTGGGGTCGCCGTGCCTTGCTGGAAGAATTAACAGCCTACAAGGTAAAACCGGCTGATAACCAGTTGCCAGATAAGTGGATGACCGGCACCCAGAATCATGAAGGAATTGCTGGTGGCCTGGCGGCAGTCAATTACCTGGCTGACCTGGGTTGCCAGCTAAAAGGCAAAGAGAGCCTGCCGCGACGCGAAGCATTGCAGGTGGCGTTTGAAGCCATTGAGACCTATGAAAATGAACTGATTCAACAGTTGCTGGAGGGGCTCAAGGCAATCCCCCAAATCAAGGTCTGGGGGATCGATGATCTCGATCGTCTCGGTGAGCGGGTCCCCACGGTTTCGCTGACCCACGAGAATCTCACCTCGGCAGAATTGGCAGAACGCCTTGGCCAGGATGGTATTTTCGCATGGCACGGTAATTATTATGCTCTCGAATTCACAGAATCACTGGGCCTGGAACCGGATGGTATGTTGCGGATTGGACTGGTCCATTACAACACGGCAGAGGAAGTCACACGATTGCTCAAGTGCCTGTCGGATTATTCCACGAGCACGTAACCTGGATGGCGTTAAAATATAATTATGAATGTATATCCCACGGAACTGGAACGCTTGGAATCTTCCCAGTTGCGTATTACCTGGAGTGATGGCCAGAAACGCACCTACACGTTCTCGGAGTTGCGTCAGAAATGTCCCTGTGCCACCTGTCGTGATGAACGTAAAGCGGCTGCGGAAGCCCCGCCAGCAATGTTACCGGTAGTTGACTTGGCCGCTGCTCAACCGTTGCGAGTCGACAAGATGGCACCCGTTGGCAATTACGCTTACGGGCTGACCTTTAGTGACGGTCATGATACCGGGATCTACACCTTCGAACTGCTCCGTGAACTGGGTTCAGAAGAGTAGTTCCGAGGAGGAAGCCGGGTGGCCCCACTGCTGACCTGATCTGATGAATCAAGGTTGCGGCGGAAGTTGAGGCAGGGGCAGGTTGCCGCCTGGTGGTGTTGGTCCAGGTGGCTGTAGGGCGTTGGGATCCAGGTTGCGGAAGTTATCGATTTCCGAGTCGCCCTTTTCCTTGATCACGTCACTCTGGCTGAGGTGAATCTGGTTATAGACTTTTTCATCGATGATGAAACACCAGCCAGCAAAGCGTGCGTTCAGTTCAAGAACCCGCTTCTCGGCAGCGGCTAATTTGTCCTTGTACTCGTTGAGCTTTCTTTCATTTTCTTTCTTGACCGCTTCCTGTGCCTTGAGCAACTCTTCCGGTGAAAGCGTAACAGGCTTGTCCTGCGGTGCCGTGGCGGGCTTGGCGGCAGGATCCTGGGGAGCTGCGGGTGGTTGGGCCGGTTTTTCCTGGGCTGCCGGTTTTTTATCCGCGGTAGCAGGATCCTTGGCTTCCGGTTGCTTGGCTTCCGGTTGCTTGGCCTTTTCGTCATCGTCCCCACAGGCACCCTCGTCAGCGGGTTTCTTTTCGGGAGCAGCCTTCGCAGGAGCCTTTTTCTCAGGAGCCTTTTCAGGAGCCTTTTCAGTTGGCTTTTCTTCAACCGGCGCGGGCAGGGTGATTTCGGGTTGCAGTTCCGGTGGCGGCAACTGCGAGGGATCCAGCTTGGCCATCACGACCAGGTATCGATAGATTTCCTCGGATGAATCTTCTGAAGATGATTGCACCACGTCCGGCGGAGCGATATCTCCAAAGCGCAGGATATACTGGATTCCATCCTGCAACGAGACATGAACTTCGCCGTTCGCCGAACGAACATCGTCAATCGGTTCACCGTTTTCATCTTTCGTCGGAAACGGGTAGAAACCGTATTCCTGCAACTGAACCTGGTTCGTATCGTCCGGTTTCTCACGCACGCCGACGATTTTCAGATCATCCAGGGCATTCTTGAGTTCGTTCAGTCGTTCCGTGTTCAACTCCTCGTTTTCTGCCATTTCCGTCGGCGTGGGTTGATTGGCTTCCTTGTATTCATGCATGTGGCCGATATTCCACTTGCTCTCTTCCTGGTTCCAGGAGAGTGCCGTGTCGGAACGTTGCATCAGCTGTTTCACGGCGCCGCCCGTGCGGGGATCGAGAACTTCCAGGATGGAATAATCCTTCAATGCCAGGGAGCGTATGTCGAGCGGGTTCAGCGACAGCAGGTCGGATTCAATCCATTCGTTGAAGGTTGTTGAGAAGTTGGTAACGTCCAGTTTTACGACGTAAGTGACGTCCTCGCTTCGAACACGTACGAAACGTTTTTCTTCTTCATCGGCCACGGTCTTACCAATGATTAATTCGGCCAGCCTGTCTTTCTTGGCATTGGCGACTTCAACCAACATGCCCACGCCCGTGGATCCAGCAGCCAGGTCTGCGGACGGTTCCACGACCCCGTACAGCTTATGATCCTTGGGAGTTTCCGATGCGATTCCGAGTACTTCCAGGTCGATCAGCGCGGTTGCTGCTTTCTGCATCTGTTCCTCGGCATCGGCCGGGTAATTGTCCTCGGAAGGGATGACCCACTGGTCGGTAGCCTTGCCACGATTGACCTGGAACTTGACCGGTTTGTCAAAGTTGGTGTCATAGCGGGTAATAGTCAGGTTCGTGGCGGTGTCGGCTGTATCGAAGTCTTCGAACAGCTCCTGGCCGACCTTTTCATCCAGCGATTGTTCTACCTGGTTGGGTTGCCAAAGTAGGGCCACCAATGCCAGGACGGCAGCGGATCCGACATAAATCAGTGTTTTGACCATTTCGCTCATCTTCAACGGTCCTCATATTTTCCTGGAGTTCAGCAGTGAAGCAAAAACCTGTAGTAACCCGGTGCCAGCACCGGAATGAATGTAACTTAACGTAAACGTGATTTCTCGGCTCCCTCGCGTTCTCGCAACCGTCGTCGGAGAAAGACAAAGAGGCCAATCAGCAGCGGTGGAATCGGGGGTATCAGTACGGCGATCAGCTTGTAGCCTTTTCGCATGTCGCGGATCTTTTGTTCCGCCTCTCGCTGGATCTTGGCAACGTTTTCCTTGTAGGTGCGTTCCAACTCTTCCATCTTGGCAGCTTTTTTACGCTCGTTGATTGCCTGCTTACTGCCCAGGTTGATCATCTTGGCTCGCAGTACAGCCGGATCCGGTAGATCCTTGTTGGCTGGATTTTGCAGTTCCTGGATTTCTTCCTGGAACTTGGCAATTTCAGCCTCGAACGTCTTGTCGTATTTCTCGGTTTCCTTGTCTCGCTCTTTCTCGAATTCCACTTCTTTCAGGTAGGCGTGGCTGCGAGCGTCTTCTGTTTTTGCCTCGACCGTTTGCAAGGTGCTGTACCTCGTCCGCCGATTACGGATCGTGATATATCGTTCCTCGTTGGTCAATTCATCAACGATATTGAGCAGGAAAGTAGGATTCTCAAATCGCCACTTGATATCCACGAACTCATCGGGCCGGGCACGGATGTTGAAAAACGGTCCATGCATCATATCGATGTCGGCAACGTAGATGACATTGATGGGGTCTTTCTTCTTCTGCTCCTGGTCCGCCTGACCGTCTTCGGCAGCTTCTTCATCGGCGTCTTCCTCGTCGTCTTGCAGGGAACCGGTGATGTGAGCTGCCACGACCTGGGAACCACGGAAGTTTGCCTGCTTTTCTCGCAGGGCACCAACATTCCCCAGGTTCTGGGTGTAATCCGTAAATGAAATCCAGCCTGCCGACTCGGTAGTTTTCACGATAGGATTGAATTCCAGCTTGGCACCTTCACGCTGAGAGATCATGCCGGGGACGGGGAAAAAGAGCTGGTTCAGGCCCTTGGTAATAGGGTGATCCTGGCTGAGATGTTCGGCCGGAACGAAAACCCAGGTATCGGGAATGCCGCGTAATTGCAGCTTGGGATACGGGTTAAATCGTTGCCAGGTCAACTTCGGTTGGACATTGAGTCCCTGGGGATCACTTGGTACCTGTAACTCGAGCAGGTCCCAGAGTTGTCGGATATCTCCCTTGGGTGGCGGTGGACCCCGCTGGCCAAACATACCTCCCCCGGCCTGTTGCCGCGGACTGCCCGTGGGGGGGGCAGAGATGAAAGAGGGAAATGGATCCTCGAAAATGGCCGTGGGTTGCCCGTTACGAATAGCAGAAACCAGCAGGCTCATTTGCTCGGGGCCCAGTGACGACGGTTGCACAACCAGAAGCATATCGTACTCACCGGGATCAACCTTGCTGCTGAGATCGACTTCCTCGACGTCGTATTGCTTGGTCAGTTCAACGATGAGTTCCTGTTGCGGTGCTGCCTGGGGACGGCCGCCCGGCCCCATGCTGATGCCACCACCGTAAACCTGGGCATCGGTTCTCACGACACCAATCTTCTTGGTCTTGCCATCGGCTACAGTTGCAATCGATCGCATTAATTCGTATTCGACCGAGATGCCGTAATCAAAAATGGGGATCACGACTTTCTTCAGCCCACAGCGGAAAGCGGCACCAATGATGATTTCCTTGTTTCTTAATTCTCCACGTTCACGAACCCGGACTGGCTGGGGTGTAATGCCATAACGCTCCTCGGCCTGCGCGACTTCCGGGTTAAACAACTCCAGGTTGTCATGTAGTACCAGTTCGATGTTATTAAGCTGGCTGAATTCCTTCAGCATGGAGACCAGGTCGTAACGCGTGCGAACATAAGCCTGCGGCAGGTCAGCACTGATAAAGGCCTCGATCTTGATGGGATGCTCGGACTTGATTTCTTTAATGACCCTTACCGTGGAAGCAGATAAAGAACTTACCTTCCCGTCGGTTGCGTCGTAACGAATGATGTCGTGGGTGCGGAAAACGACGTTCGTGCATAGCACTGCCGTGATAAGGGCAATGGTGCGAACCGCGTAATGGCCGATCAGTGAACGACCGTCGCGTCCGCCGCTCCAGTGACGTCTGCCGATCAGCACCATGCTGATGTAAAGTCCAATGATGATTACCATCACGAAATAGCTGATCGATGACAGGCTGAAAACACCTCGACGGCAATCGTCAAACTGGGCCGCAATGCTCCAGGATGAAACCGTCTGGGCAAAGGCGGAACTGGGGACGATGATGTCCGCATAAGCGGCCGCCACCATCGGGACATTGAAGGCCATTCCGAAGATAAAGCCAATCGTCATGTTGCTGGTCAAAAACGAGGCAATCATGCCCAGTGCCAGCATCGAGAGTCCAATCAGCCAGTGACCAAAATAATTGGCAGCCAGCAGCCCCGTGTCCAGTCCGACCACGTTGGTTTCCGGGTTCTTGGCCAGGGAGGCCAGGACGAGAACATTACAGAGTTGCGAGAAAACCAGGGAGACGGAGAAAACCGCCGCAGCCGCCACGAATTTGCCCATCACGATGTCAAAGTCGTTCGCTGGCAGCGTGAGCAGTAGTTCATCGGTGCGTTCACGTCGTTCTTCGGACCAGATACTCATCGTGATTGCCGGAATGAACAGCAACATGATGAGAGGCAGGTACTTGTTTAACTGGTCCAGGTTCGCCAGGTTCTCGTTGAAAAAATCGTGTGGCCAGATGGCTGCAAAGGATGTCAATAACACGAACAGGCAAAGGAAGGCATAGCCGGTAGGATTGGAAAAGTAACCAAAGAAATTACGCTTGGCTACGGCCTGAGCCGCCTGTTTTCGCATTCCCAGTGGGATGAGAACTGCCAGGAGAGCGACAAGCAACAAGGCATCCAGCATGAGCAGTTGGAGTACTTCAAAAATTACAGACATGGTTTCAACTCGTAGGTATCTGGAAGAATGTAGTGAACGGTTACTCGTGTATGGGTAGGAATGGGCCAGCAGCGAAAGGACTAGGCGTTCGTATATCGATTGAAGGCAGCATCCAGGGTTTCCTGGTCCTGGCGTATTTCATCGACGGTGCCGTCAAAAACGATATTGCCCAGGTTGATCAGGATCACTCGATTGGTCATCGCTTCCACTTCCTGGAGAATATGAGTCGATAACAGGATCGTGCGGTCTTTCCCCAGTTTCTGGATGGTTTCCCGCACTTCACGAATCTGGTTGGGATCCAGTCCGGCTGTTGGTTCATCGAGGATTAAAACATCAGGTTCGTGCAGCAGGGTCTGTGCCATCCCGACCCGTTGGCGTTGTCCCTTGGAAAGCTTGCTGATCGGCTTGTGCAGGAAGTTATCCAGGTTGCATAACTTGATGACGGCCTCCATGCGATCCTGCTTCTTGTCTTTTTTCATACCCCGTGCATCCGCGAAAAATACCAGCATCGAATGCGCGGTCATGTCGGCATAGAGGGGGCCGTTTTCCGGCAGGTAGCCCAGTCGCTGCGATCCCGCCATCCGATCGGATGACATGTCATGCCCGGCAATTCGAGCGATTCCTTCCGAGGGAGCAAGGTAGCCCGTGAGGAGTTTCATCGTGGTACTCTTGCCAGCACCGTTGGGGCCCAGGAAGGCGACCACGTCTCCCTCGTAGACCTTGAATGAAACATCATTGGCCGCTTTAAAGGGGCCATAAAACTTGGAGAGCCGTTCCGCTTCAATCATCGGTGTCCGGCTTGGTGTTTCGTTTGCGCTCATGTGGTTTCTAACCGTATCGTGGGAAAGCAATCTTGAAACTGATAAATCCTATCTTTCCAATATAGCTACAGACGGTGGGTCTGCTCAACGGCCGAAAGGACCGGTTTAGGGCAATTTTTCAGCAGTTTATAGCAATTGCAGAGTTCAACCCTAGCCTTGGTTTACGCCTGTGACGACTGGGTGGTTCGTAGGAGGTGGACACGCTTGCCTGTTTCATGAGAAAGGGCGTGCCGTCGACGATCCGAAACCAACTAGGAAATCGGGAAATGTTCCTGTTCCACGCGCTCTGGTCGACGAAAAGAAAGATGGCGTTTCCATTGGTCGTCATCGATTTGAGGATAGTCTGCCCGCAGGTGAACGCCACGGCTTTCCTCGCGCAGCAGTGCGGCTGCCACCATCACACGTGCCACCGTCAGTAAGTTTTGCAAGTCCCAGCCGCGAGGCTCAGAGAACTGTCGGTGCAGTACGTAGTGTCGCCAACGATCAATGGTTTCACGCGCTTCTTTGAGACCCTCGGCAGTTCGCTGAACCCCCATGCTGCGACCCATCAGGCTCTTGAGCGAATTACGGATATCCCCCAGGTCCAGTATCTCTGAAGACTGGGTGATGATGGGGTTCTGCAGCGGAATTGCCTGGAAGTTATCTGCCATTTCAGCCACGGCCTGGGCGGCACCCTGGCCGGCATGAGCACCATAAACCAGTCCCTCGAGGAGACTGTTCGAGGCCAGTCGATTGGCGCCGTGCAAGCCACTGGAACAGACCTCTCCAGCGGCCCAGAGACCGGGTAACGTGGTGCGGCCTTCCTGGTCGACCGTCAGGCCGCCAATCATGTAATGTGCTCCAGGTCGAACCGGGATCAGGTCCCGGGTGACGTCGATCCCAAAGTCAGCACAGGCTGCCGTAATGCCGGGAAAACGACGCTTGACGAATTCAGCATCCAGGTGATCCAGTAACAGGTAGACGCAGGGATGATTGGATTTCTTCATCTGGTCAACGATCGCCTGGGAGACAATGTCACGAGGTGCCAGTTCAGCGCGTTCGTCATAGTCAGGCATGAAACGCCGACGGTTTTGATCCACGAGATAGGCGCCTTCACCACGAATGGCCTCGGTAATCAAGGTTCGGCTGCTGCCCGCGATGTACAGTACCGTGGGATGGAATTGCATGAATTCCATGTCGCGCAGTTCGACGCCAGCACGATAGGCGGCAGCGTGTCCGTCGGCCGTAGCCACGGCTGGATTGGTTGACTCGCGATACAGTTGCCCGGCACCGCCTGTGCAGAGGACCGTTTGCTTCGCCCAGACCATCATCTTTTGTCCATCCTGGTGAGCGATCAACGCGCCGCGACAGGAACCTTCGTGGGTCAATAAGTCCAACGTAAAGGTGTTTTGCAGGATCTGGATGTTGCTTGATTGCTGGGTCCAGGCGACCATGGCTCGCATCACTTCACGGCCGGTTGCATCCCCCAGGGCATGGACAACACGGTGATGGCTGTGGCCCCCTTCTTTTCCGAGTTGCAGGACGCCTGCCTGTGAATCGAAACGCGTGCCCCACTGGACAAGTTCCAGGATGCGTTCAGGGGCTTCTCGGACGACCATGTCCACGATTTCCCGATCACATAAAGCGCCACCGGCAGTCAGCGTATCGTTGATGTGATCTTCGAAGCGATCTTCGGGATCAATGACACTGGCGATTCCCCCCTGCGCGTAATTGCTGCTGGACTGTAGCAGGGCATCCTTGGTAACGATCATGACCGAGAGGTCACCGGGAATCTCGTTGGCCGCTCGCAGGCCGGCTAAACCACCGCCCACGATCAGTACATCCGTGAACCGATGAGGAATTTCCTTGGGGTGAAAAGCGACCAGGTATCGTGGTGTCAGTTGAGCCATGGCTATTGAGATGCAATCAGGTGTTCAGGTAAGAGGGTGCAAGGGGTGGCTACAGACAATCAATACTTTCCAATGTAACAGTCTCGGGCGTTAGGTTCAGGGGCTGACGCCAGAAAAAGAACTGGCTGATGAAGCTCAACGGGCCTCGTTGCGAGAGCGAGACGCACCCTTCTTGAAAGCATTGAACTGCTGTCGAAATTGGTCTGGTAAACTGCTTTCCGCACCTGCTTCATTGAGCCCGCCACCGGTTTCCTGGGGAGACCGGACTCGCCGTGAACGGCGGCGACTGGAAGGACGCAGCCCCAGGCTGCGGAGCGTTTCGTCCAACTCCACCTGTTCACCGGTTTTCTCAGCCTGTCGTTGGATCTTCTCGTAACGATCCACCATGGCTTTCAATTCTTCTGCCGTGAGGCCCAGTTCCTCGAGCAATTCGGCATCCGGATCATGCTGGCGGTCTTTCAAATACTCCAGGGCCAGGTTTGTTGCTTTCCTGGCATAGTCCAGGTTGGCCTCGTCGCTGTCAGGTAAATCCTCAGGTAACCCAAGCAGCCGATCGGACAGCCCCTGGCGTGGTCCACCACTGATTTGCTTATCTCCGGCTTCACCTTCACCTTCACCACTACGATTTCCAGCATCCTGGGGCGATCCAGGTTGCTGGGGTGATCCCTGTTCGCTTCCAGGGTCAGAAGACTTGGCATCCCCCTGCATGGGATCGGTTGGTTTCTTGCCAGCGTCCTGTTTGCCGTCCTGGGGAGCCTCGTTGCCGGCCGATTCGGATTTATCACTCCTGGGGTCGTCGGGTGATTTTCCGTCCGGGCTCCCGGGCTTGCCATCGGTGGGCGACTCGCCCTGGCCGTCCGATTTTTCCGAAGAATCTTTCGGCTGGTCGGTCGACTGACCCTTGTTTGAATCACCAGTACCTTCTCCCGTGTTGCCAGGTTTTTTCTCGCCAGTTGGTTTGCCGGGAGTTCCTTTTCCATCCTGGGGTGCTGAAGGTTTTTCTCCGGGCTTGGAGTCGGCCGGGTTCATGGGCTTTCCGGTTCCAGGTTGGTCACCCTTTTTACCGTTGTCACCAGGTGATGTGTCTTTTGGAGATGGCGTTCCCGCATCCGGGGAATTACCAGTGGGTGACTGATCGGTGCCAGATTTCTGCGATGCGTCCGGGGAGTTTCCCGGGACGTTATTTTTGCCGGGCTGGCGATCGGGAGAATCAGCTGACGGATCAGATTGATCTTGCTGCTTGTCCTGGGCGGCCTGGCGTTCTCGCTTGATGCGTTCCAGGACACGTTCAAAGATTTCACCATCATGCAGATCTTCATCATCGCCAGGTTGCGAACTTGCGTTCTCACCGGGTTGTCCCTGGTTGTCTCCGCCGGACGATTCATCCGTGTTTTCAGAATCGGACGTTCCACCCGGTTCGCCCTGGTTGGGAGTGGAGGGTTGGCTTCCCTGGGGTTGCTCCGTCTCGGATCCGTCGCCAGGCTTGGTGGCTGCCCCGGGTTGGTTTCCGGGTTTCGTATTCTTGCCCGCCTGATCCTTGTTTTCGCCCTTGGAGTCCTCGCCCTGGGAACCACCGTCTCCCGCGCCGTCAGAGGGAGGTTTGTCTGAGTTTCCACCGCTGGATCCCTCCGTACCACCACCGGGTTGCTGGGAGTCTGCGTTACCGCCACCGTTACCTTCCTGTCCGTCAGCGGAGGAATTTTCAGGGTCGCCATCCTGTTTGCCTGGCTCATCGGGCAGGTGGTTGCCAGCGGGTCCCGCTGTGATCACCAGGGTGTAGTTGTCAGTGCGGGTTACCTGGGGATCTGGTTGTCCCTGTGCCGAAACGCGGTTGTCCCAGGCGGCGACACGAAAAGAGACTTCATCGCCTGGCTTGAGACCCAGCCTACGCGGTTCGAAACGGTATCGCAGCACGACCTGTCCGGGTTGTCCAGCCGTATCTTCAAAGAGGGTTCGTTCCAGGAGCCTGGTTTCGCCGACAACGGCTCGCAAGGCAACTCGGCTCATTCCAAAATCAGGATCCAGGGCACGCACCTCGATGACCTGCGTCGCCGTGACGGGAACTTCCTGGCGTCGCTCCTGCGGTTGCAGGATTTCGATTTCCGGTGGTAAGTCAGGCGTTACCTCGATTCGATGAATGACGGGGTTCTCGCTTTCGTGCCCACGGGTCGTGGTGAATTCAAGTCGATAGGAATGATATTGCGAAGCCTTGCGTTCTTCGTCGAGCTGCAGCAACAGGGGCAGTTCTGCTGACTGGTCCTGGACCGTCATCCGCAACCGCTGGGCATCCGCATCCTGTTGCGTTGCCAGCACGACCGAGGCCCGCTTGATCGCTTGATTCGTTTCGGCAAGGACCGTCACACGTGTTCCTTCGATCGCTTCCAAATCCCCCTGGCCAGTCACCGTGCGTGGTGGAAGTTTTGTGTAGGGAGGGTATTCATAGTGCACGCGTGTGACCCAGATGGTGGGAGCCGGGATCACCGTCAAGCGATAGGTCGCTGTGCGTGTATCCCCGGCTTGTATGTAATACTGGATGTCCTGCTGGATCCCGCCAGGATCCGCAGGTAA
>JAZADA010000436.1:0-3960 GCA_036124135.1 Planctomycetota bacterium
GATGGGAGTTGCCGTTTCGGTCAGTAGCTTGTCAGCGATTTCCTTGATTTTGGTGACGCTGTCTGCGTCCAGTAAATTCGCCTGGTCTCGGACGAACTCACGTTCGCCGGGTCGCTCGAGATTGATCTTGATGGCGGATGCCGGCGGCGTGATCAGTAAGGTCCATGCCATCACGACCAGGACAGGAAGAAGGTACCGTGATCCGCGGAGAGTTGTGGGCATAACTGGGTACTCGCGAGGTAAAGGCGATATAATCCTGACTGTCACACGATGGAACACTTCCCACCGCCTGCCATCTTGATAGTTCTGCGCCATTGAGGCAAGAGCGAAACGTGGGCCGCGCTGTGGAATCCGGACAGAGGTTTCCATAGTAACCGTTGGGATTAGCGGGCAGTGGTGATCTTCACGAACAGGACCTTGTTAAGCTCACCCTTGCGCTTTCCTAGTCGCAAAAGTCCCTCGCCACAGGTTACCCAGGATTCGGTGTCGCTGATGCGACAGATGCCGGAATTGCCGAGGGTCGCCTGGTTCTCCGTGATCAAAATGCGTTCCGTGGCTCGGATCACCTGGAGTGTCCGGGGATTCACCTGCGCGATGAAGAGCGGTGCGCGGTGACGCATGATGTGATCGTTGTTGGCACCCTTGCGTGTGTAGACCAGGAATAACCCACTACCAATGGTGACCCAATGCTGCTGCGTGTTGTAGCTGCCGAGGGGCTTGCCATCGTCAAAAGTCCACTCACGGATGGGTTGGAAGTGAATGCCATCCGTGCCAGAGGTAACAAAGGCCGAGTGGTTCGCCCGCATCGTGAGGAAATACTTGCCCTGGAATACGGCCAGGGACGGCTCGTAAAGACCGCGTCCCTGGGGAATCGTGTGTTCAGATCCATGCTTCTTGTAGGTCAGGGTATGACCGTCGAATCCGCATCGTACGACGATGCTGGTGTAGTTATGCTTGGCAGGATCTCGCCAGTACCGTACCGGCAGCAGGATATCTCCACCCGGCAGGTCGACGCGTTGCGTGCAACCGGCATTGGCACCGGTGATCGTAAAGCCGGCATGATCCTTGCCTGGCATGGCGAGCAGTTTCATGTCGCTCCACTTCGCGGTAGCTGGATCCATGACGGTGTAAGACACTTTCTCTCGCAAGCGAATCTCAGTTTTGCCGTCCTGGAAATTGAACGTCTTACCGGTCGCCAGCACCTTGCCGGAGGTGGCATGGAACGTTGGCCAGAGGTCACCGGGGGCGATCTCGAAACCATCATCCTGGCGAAATCGTTTGAGGGACGGGATGGCGGTCGGTTTGCTCCAGCTTTTCCCTTCGTCGCGGCTGACGCTCTGGTAAATGTCGTGGAAGTCGTGTGAGGTGCTCTTGCCTGTTTCTGACATCGTAGTGATCAGGAGCGGCTTTTTGCCGGGGACATGCGCGGACCTGGCCTGCCACCAGTCCCACCGGGCCGACCCGGAAATGGTGGGCATGGACTTGAATTGTAAAGGTACATGTTTGACTGGCTCAGCGGCGCTGGTGGCCTCGGTAAGCAAGGACGCCAGGCAGAGGAGGCTAAGGATTCGAAGCATGGTGTGACTCCTTCCAGTAAGGTAGATTCCCCGTGGGTAAACCGTTATTCTAGCGTCTGGCTTGGACCTGTTTGCGGTCGTGATGTCGTTTTAGCGGCAGCAGGGGTCCAGTGCAACTTATGCAGGTGAGGATGTCATGCGGTCAAGCCACCGATTCTTGCTGATATCAGTTCTGCTGTTGGGTGTTCTAGGCGTCGGTACCCACGCGCCGTTGAAGGCCACCCCCCCGTTTGGGCATCCGGATCAGCCGTACGACCGCTTACCCGGAACGCTGCAGACGTCGCATGTTCCCTGGGCTCGTCCGCTGACCGGCGGCAAGCTGGCAGTTCTGTTCGTCTGCCCCTACAACAATTCACGGGAGGTGGTGGAGCTTGCGCAACGGCTGGACGTGAATGCGACCGTTATCATGAGTGCCGGGCATACCGGTTGGTCCGAGGGGTATGCCGAGGGCGATAATGCGACGCCGCTGCAAGGTGTTGAAGCCAGGAGTGTCCTGGAGAGGTTGTCGCGGCAACGACTTGCCCTGGAAAACCATTATGACGCGATTGTCATTGGCAAGCTTTCCTGGCAGGTTATTCCTGCCGAGGTGCGTGATGCGATCCTGGCTCACGTGGAAAGAGGGGCCGGGCTGGTTTACCTGTCTCCCAATCGCCTGAAACCGGGATGGAATCGACGGGAGTCTCCGGATGACAAGGATGCTGCGTTTAGCCGCCTGTTTGAAACCACCGCGGATCGCCAGACACAGGAACGAATCCTGTCTGCCCTGCCGATCGATATCATGCCGTTGCATCCGCTTGAGGATATGCAGGCGTACCGTCCTTTACCAGCGCCGCGTCACCAGTGGCAGCAGGCGGGACTCTGGCTTTCTGCAAAGGTGCATGGTAAGGGGCGAATCCTCGGGATTGATTACCTGGACGAGATGATCGCAACGCGGATGGCTTCCTCGTTGACACCCGCTTACCAACATCCACGCGGGGACCATGACGAGGTGATCTATGACCTGGCGCATGCGTTGTTGGCCCGCGGAATTCTTTGGGCCGCGGATCGACTTGCGACCAACCCCGTGGAGATTTCAATCGAGGCACCAGCAACAGAGTTAAAGGAGATGGCTGTTGCTGGGTCGGAGCGGTTTCAATGGCGACAGGCGACACCGGAAACGGTGGTCCAGAGAGTCGACCTTCCACGATCCCAGGTGGTTGTGAAAATGCCAGGCGATCCCAGGATCGATCGTATGGTGCTGGTTTTGAGAGAACGTACGGGCCATCTGCGAGATCATGTAGCCACGGATTATCCACAGCCCGAGATGGTTCCCAGTCGAGTGATTGTGCGACAGGATCGCAAGATCGCACCACGGGGGAATGCTGTTATGACACTCCCCATGCTGTCTCGTGGCACGTACCTGGTGAGCGCCCAGGCCTTGGATAAACAGGGGGCAGTTGTCGACTTTGCCTGTCGTAGTTTCCGCGTGGAGAGTGTCAACCAGGTTAGCAGGATGGAAATCGATGCGGGACATTATCAAGCTGGGGATAAGATCGAGGGAACAATCGAAGTGGCGGAAGCTCTGCAGGCTGACCAGGCCGTGGAGGTTACGGTGTATGACATGTGGGGGCGGAGGGTGTACACGGGGTCCCCAAAAGTGTCTGGCGAGAGAACCTACAAGTTTAGCGTGCCGGTAGACAATCCATTGTCGGAGTTATGGGATGTCCGGGCTTCTATCGTGGGACCGCATGGGGTCGTCGATCATGGCACGTTGCCAGTACCAATCCTGAACAATACGTTCGACGAATACATGTTCATGTTGATCTTTTCGCCGACCCCGGGGCGATCGAACTGGAAGGGAGCCTTGCATGCCCGACAGTTGCGCAGGTATGGGATCAATGCCGCCTACACGTACCTGATTTACAGCTACCACGACCAGTATTTTCATAATGCCCGTGAGCACCTGAGAAGTGTTGCCTATGCCGAACATTCCGGGGAATACCTGAGCCCGGCTGATCACCAGATAGATGTTACGGTCGAAAACCATAGTCACGACCTGGCTGAAATCAGTCGCATGCTGCGTCATGTGGCGGAGACGGGCGAGAAGCTGGATGCCAAGAAGTTTCCCTATCGCATGGGCCATTTCACCGCGGACTGGATTAATAATCGAATGGACCAGTACAGGTTGGCGGGACGTTTCGGTTCACCGTTTTATACGCTAACCGGTGAGAACTACCTGCTGGGTGAATTCAAGGGAAGAGAAAGCAGCGGCTTTGGGAAAACAACCACGTTGCGTTTTCAGCAGTGGTGTCGAGAACAATACCAGGATGACCTGGCGGCACTCAACCGGGAATGGGGAAGTGAACTGAAACGCTGGGAAGACGTGCGAGGGATTATGCTCGAG
>JAZADA010000437.1:0-3178 GCA_036124135.1 Planctomycetota bacterium
TTGAAACCGACCACCTGACGGATGCCATGATCGCCTTTGCCCGACAGGCGTTCTATGCTCTTTGTACGCACATCGATCACCAGCTGCGAGTCGTGATCGGTACCCTGCGAGAGGAAGAATTGTTGGATAACACGATCGTGATGTTCCTGTCAGATCACGGGGATATGCTTGGTAATCATGGCCTTTTTGCCAAGCGGATGTTCTACGAGGACTCGGCGGGAGTGCCGATGATCCTGGTCGGGACACGAGAATCTGATCGAGTGGAGGCTGGCAGCCTGGATGATCGGCTGGTTGGACTGCAGGATGTCATGCCCACCTTGTTGGACCTGTGTGATCTTCCCGTCCCCGCGAGCGTGGATGGGTTATCGCTGGTGGGTAAGACGCGACGTGAACACCTGTATGGAGAGTATGGCGAAGGGCACGAGGCCACTCGCATGATTCATGATGGTCGGTACAAGTTGATTTATTATGCAGCTGGAAACCGTCGGCAGTTGTTTGATCTTGTTGATGATCCCCAGGAGTTAACGGACCTGGTCGATGTTGCTGAGCACGGTGAGACGTTGCAAAAACTTACGGACCTGCTGGTCCAGGAATCCTATGGCAGTGACGAGCAGTGGTTCGACCAGGAACAGCTGGTTGGCCTCTCCGCCCCGCCGGCGGCCGCCGCGAGACGAGGTTTATCACTGCAGCGAGGGAGCCACTGGCCGATACCTCCCCAGGGCTAACGGAAAAGTCGGTTTCAAGTTGCAGGGGCAGAAAAGATGGTAATCGATTAAACTGGATACTGGTTCCAGTCCCGTATCCCGTGTGCTCATCCTGGTCGAAAATTCATGAAGCGAATTCACGTGGTCCTGATATTGCTGGTCCTGGTCGTGGTTGCCACGGCCTGGTGGGCGATGAACCGGATTCCCGTGCGAACCGAGGCAGCATGGTTGCAGCGTATCGATCTTGCCATGCAGCAACAGGAACTGGAAGTCGCCGCCAGCCAGGGAGAGTTTGCCTTACAGCAGTTCCCTCGATCGGTGGAACTACGCTGGCTCATCAGTCGTGTCCATTACCAGGCCAACCAGCTTGAAGAGGCCCTGGCGACCTTGCTACCCGTGGTGGAGCAGCCAGGTCCCAAGCAGTCGCAGATGCTGTTTGCAACGGGTGAGTTGGAAATCAAGCTGGGGCATAGTGACGATGCGGAACGGCATCTTCGGCAGCTGATCGCTATTGATCCACAGCAAAAACTTGCCTGGCAGCGACTGGCCTACCTGTTGACCGTGGAAGGGCGAGGCCAGGAGGCTGTCCCCTGGCGCATGAAGTCACTGCAGGTCGGCGATTTTACGCTCACGGATTTACTGTTCCTGGGCAATCCTGAGGCGATTGCCCAGATGTCGGAACTAGATCAGTTTCGTAATAGTAATCCAGGGCATCCGACGGTACTTTTTTCAGAGGCACTGGTGGCGATTCGTGAAAACGAACTGGTCCAGGCCCGCCAGTTATTGGAAAAGGCAGTCAGCCAGGATCCTCGGTTAGCGGTTGCGCAGGCCTGGCTGGGTACCTTGTTGCTGGAACTTCCTGGTTCGCAGCCGTTTGTTAAATGGTATGCAGCCATGCCTGATGAGCTGCAGACTGATGCTGCGGTCTGGGTGGTGCGGGGTCTCTGGAGCCTGAACCAGGATCAACCGAAGGCAGCCGCACGCTGCTTTTGGGAAGCGTTGAAACAAAACCCCAATCACCAGGTGGCCTGTTACCAGTTGGCCATTTCTTTGACCCGCGTGGGGGAGGAAGAACTGGCTGGCCGTATCAAGGAGCGTGCCCGTCGTCTCCAGGAACTGGAGTTGTTGCTGAGTCGACTCGACACCACGGGAAGTGATCCGGAAATGTTGGCGGAGGTGGGGTTGCTTACCGAGCAACTTGGGCGGTTGTGGGAGTCTTATGGCTGGCACAGTCTCGTGCTGGCCCGCCAGTCGGATGCGGACACGTCGAGGGCAGCCCTGGATCGCCTCAGGCCGGAGCTCAAGACGGGTGTAGACCAGGTGGTGGCGAAGTTGGATCCGGCTCGCATGATGGACCTGGCCGATTATCCCCTACCGGACATGAGCCGGGGAACGAGTTCCGCCGGTGGCGGCCAGGAAAAGCCCACGGTTGCCGAGATTATCTTTGCGGATATTGCCAGTGAAGTTGGTATCGAGTTCCAGTATTTCAACTCGGATGATCCGTCGACCGAGGGTCGGCGCATGTTCGAGTTTACCGGTGGTGGCGTGGCAATCCTGGACTATGACGGGGACCTCTGGCCCGACGTTTACCTGACCCAGGGCTGCCTGTGGCCGGCAACTGCCGATCGACAGCAGTACCGGGATCGGTTGTTCCGCAACCTGGGTAACGGTCGTTTCCAGGATGTGACCGCGGAAAGTGGCCTGGGAGATCATCGTTTCAGCCAGGGAGTCCAGGTGGGTGACTACAACAACGATGGCTTCCCTGATATCTACCTGGGAAACGTTGGTGAAAACCGGTTGTATCACAACAATGGCGATGGGACTTTTAAGGATGTCACCGAGGCAGCCGGGGTGGGGGGGGCCCGTTGGACGACCAGTTGCCTGGTGGCCGACCTGAACCAGGATGGCCTGGCCGATCTTTACGAGGTGAACTATCTCTCTGGTGAGAATGTCTTTGACCTGATTTGCAGCCAGGCAGGTGGCAAGGCACGTTCCTGTTCACCGACCGAGTTTGATGCTCAGCAGGATCGCCTGTGGTTGAACCTCGGAAACGGACGCTTCGAGGATGCGACCAAGCGGATGGGGATCATGGCAGCCAACGGCAAGGGCCTGGGGATCGTGGCGGCTGATTTCGACGGGTCGGGCCGACTCAGTATGTTCGTGGCCAATGACATGACCGCCAACTTTTATTATACCCGTGGCAGCCAGGCAGCCTCCGCGGAACGATTCACGGAAGAAGCGGTGGTGCGTGGCCTGGCTTACGACCGTGCTGGTAAGGCCCAGGCGTGCATGGGTGTTGCCGTCCAGGACTATAACCAGGATGGCCTGGCGGATCTGTTCGTCACCAACTTCTACAAGGAATCCAACACGCTTTATGTCCAGCAATCCGGGGGACTGTTTCGAGATGGTACCCGCCAGGCATCGCTGCGGCAGTCCAGTTTTAACCTGTTGGGATTTGGCACCCAGTTCCTGGA
>JAZADA010000438.1:0-5246 GCA_036124135.1 Planctomycetota bacterium
GAGGAAGGCAGCGAAGAGGAACTGAGGGAGTCCAAGAAGGACGCCAAGAAGAAATCCAATGTTCAGGATCAGCTCCTGAACGCGGGGAAAGACGCAGATCGATGGTATGCGACCAACACTGCCTCCCGCAAACGCGTTGTCCAGTTGTATCGCAAGATGGAAGCTACCAAGGAATGGGTCGAGAACAACTACTACCAGTTGCCGATCGAACAGCAAAACGCGGAACTCGTGAAAGTCAACGCATTCTGGAATGACTATGCCCGACACCAGGGCAAGGCCGGTTTCGTTTCTGCGAACTTTCTCCAGGCCGCTGGCAATTTCACCGAGATGATGGCTGCCCTGGCCGTCATGGACCTGCCATTCCAGGCCGGGGAACACGAGTCCAAGCTTGAGAAGCTCCAGCTCACCCTGAAACCGAGCAGCCCACTGGTCATTTTTCACCAGCAAATCAAGGAAAGTGTACCCCAGGAAAATCCCGTCTCGATCCTGGTCAGCGAAAATTTCTACCGACATGGTGATCGTTATCGCCAGGAGGGTAACGAGCGCTATGACAAGTTCATCACCGAGGAATTCCTCGTCCACACGGTCTATGGATGCCAGGTCGTCGTGACCAATCCCACCTCAGCACCCCAGAAACTGGATGTATTGCTGCAGATCCCCGCGGGCGCCATGCCCGTCAATGGTTTTCGTGAAACAAGCAGCATGCATGTCAGCCTGAAGCCTTACCACACGACCACCTTCGACTACCTGTTCTATTTTCCTGCTGTCGGAAACTACCCACACTACCCGGTCCATGTTTCCAAGGAAGAACAACTCGTCACCCAGGCGGATCCCTTTAGCTTCAAGGTGCTGGAAAAACCGAGCAAGATCGACCGTAACAACTGGGCATACATTTCCCAGTTTGGGACTCCTGAACAGGTCATGGAATACCTCCAGGCCACGAATCTCCATCGCGTTGCACTGGACAGGATCGCGTTTCGCATGCAGGACAAGGATTTCTACGAACAGGTTACGGCGCTGCTGCACCAGCGGCATGTTTACGAACCGACGCTCTGGTCCTACTCGATCCAGCATCGGGATGTCGCTCGGATTCGAGAATACCTGCAGCACCGGGACGATTTCGTGAAGGCCTGTGGAATGTACCTGGAAAGTCCGCTGTTATCGATCGACCCCGTCAACCGGAAAACCTACCAGCATCGTGACTATCGCCCCCTGGTCAACGCCCGAGCCCACGCCCTGGGGCCGCGGCGACAGATCGTGAATCAGCGTTTTCACACCCAGTACCACCAGTTGCTGAAACTCCTCAGTTATCGTCGGCAACTCACTGATGTGGATCGGCTGGATGTCGTTTACTACATGTTGCTGCAGGATCGCATCGAGGAAGCGCTGGCAGCATTCGCCGAGGTGAATCCTGAGAACCTGTCATCACGTCTGCAGTACGACTACTTTGCCGGGTATCTCGGATTTTACACCGAACAGTTGGAACCAGTTCGAGCGATTCTCAACAAGTACCAGGACCATCCGGTGGATCGTTGGCAGAAAGCATTCGCCAGCATGACCAACCAGTTGAATGAACTGGAAGGTAAGAACCCTGGCCTGATCGATCCGAAAAACCGGGACCAGGTCCAGGAGAACCTGGCGTCACGTGCTGCCAGCATGAACCTCGCCATCGAGGGCAAGCAGGTACAACTCAAGTACCAGCAGGTGCCACAGGTCCAGGTTAATTACTACCTGATGGATATCGAATTGCTATTCAGTCGCCAGCCATTCGTACAACATGGTTCAGGCCAGTTTTCCTATATCCGCCCCAACGTGACTGAGCAGATCGAGTTACCAAAAGACAAGACGCAGATCTCGTTCCAGCTACCGGAACAACTGCAGAACAGCAACCTGCTGGTCGAAATTCGTGGCGCGGGCCAGGTCCAGACGCGAACTTACTATGCCAACTCGTTGAACGTGCAAACGATTCAGCAATATGGTCAGCTGCAGGTCACCGAGACGGCTTCCAACAAGCCCATTCCGAAAACCTATGTCAAGGTTTACGCCCGATTACCCAACGGAAAGGTACGCTTCTACAAGGACGGCTACACGGATTTACGTGGGCGGTTTGACTACAGCTCCGTGAACACGGACGACCTCGATGCAGTCCAGAAGTTTGCTATCTTGATCCTGAGTCCAAGGTATGGATCGGTCATCCAGGAAGTCTCGCCACCGACCCGTTAAACCAGGTGCCGATGAAGAAACGACCATTCAGGATCCCGGGACGGCTTCGATAAAGCGCGACTCGAAGGCCGTGGCCGGATCAAGCTGGGCATCAAGCCAGTCGATTTCCTTGAGCTGGTTTGACAGGGCCTGCCAACGTTCCAGGCTCATCACTCCCAGTTCGGTGGGCGGCATGTTCTCGGGCAGGCACAGGGGCTGGATCGCTTCCACGCCAAACCGCAAGCTCTCCATGTCCATTTCCGGGTTTACCTCGTGGATATAGGCGTTGACTGTCTTGGGGTTGGCCAGGTAATCCTGCCAGCCACGCCGTGAAGCTCGCACCACCTTGGCAACCAGTTCTTCCTGGGCGCTAATCGTCTCCCCGTGGGTCACGAGCAGGCTCGTATAGGGATTGAAACCAATCTCCGAAACCATCAGTACATGGGGATCGGCACCTTCTCGCCGGGCCACGAACGGTTCACTAAACACGTATCCCTGCTGGGCGAAATTTTCATCCTTGAGGAACAGGGCACTGCTGCCGGCATAGGGGACCAGCTTGACATTTTCCAGGGTGACCTGCGTCTTCAGGTATTCCAGGTAGGCCTTGCCACTGCCCGCCGCTAGAGTCATATCCTTGAGATCCTCGAGACGGCGAATCCCCGATCCCTTGTGAACCATGATGCAGCGCGGACTCATCTGCAGGGGTGCCAACAGGGCGACCACGTCCGCCTGCTCGTTTCTTCCGACCAGCACCTGGTCCGCATTGGCAACCCCGAACATCACGCGCTTGGTCGCCACGTTCTGGATGATTGGTACCCCGGGGCCACCAGGCTGGATCTCCACGTCCAGCCCTTCCTCCTTGAAATACCCATTCACCAGTGCCGCGTAGTATCCCCCGTGTTCTGCCTCGGGGAACCAGTTCAGGGCGAGCGTCACTTTCGTCAGTTCCCTGGAAGACGGGGATGGTTCCGGGGCGGATCCGCATCCCACCAGGCCAACCGTGAGAAGCAGGATGCTCAACAGATACTTGAGAGGTACCACGAATCGATTCCTTGTCTTGTTAGACCATGTTTTCCTGGACGACCCGCTTCATTCTAGCGACTGGCCGACCATGTGGTAATCACGGAATTCAGTTTATGCCTGCTCCTGGGCATAGGTCCAGCGTGCGAGCAACTGGTACCCGACCCAGGTGACCAGGGCGAACATCAGCACGCCCAGTAAGGCCGAGGAAATAATAGTCGCAAAGAGCAGGTCTGTCCGTAGCTGGCCGGAACTCTGTAGTACCAGGTAACCCAGCCCGTAA
The DNA here is from genome assembly GCA_036124135.1 of Planctomycetota bacterium. Classification (GTDB taxonomy): domain Bacteria; phylum Planctomycetota; class Planctomycetia; order Pirellulales; family Pirellulaceae; genus JAZADA01. Next base: position 3,506 of record JAZADA010000438.1, read on the forward strand.
TGGTCGCTTGCATAACCCGCGAAAAACTCTCCCACGATCGCCCCCACGACGGCCAGGCCACTGGACGTGCGAGCCCCGGTTACCAGGTAAGGAACGGCATGGGGCATGCGCAGCTTGAGCAGGGTTTGCCAGCGCGAGGCTCGATTCATTTCAAAAAGATCCCGCAGTCCCCGGTCCACGGACGTCAGTCCGACGGTCACGCTGGTAATCACGGGGAAGAGGCTGATCACCACCGTGACGACAACGATACTCTGGAAACCATTTCCGAACCAGTTAATGACCAGGGGAGCAATCGCAACGATGGGAACGGTCTGCAGGAAAATGGCATAGGGATAGAGGCTGCGACGAACCAGTATCGACTGGGAGAAGACGAAAGCGGTAAACGTTCCGATCACGACACTCAACATGAACCCACTGACCGCGGCCAGGGCTGTATTCCAGGTAGCGCGACTCAACTCCACGGACTTTTCCTGGACGACCTGCCAGACCTCACCCGGCAAGGGGACCAGGAACGATTCAATCTCGTTGATGTCGACCACCAGATGCCAGGCCAACAGGACCGCGGCAAAGAAGATCACCGGGGGAATCATGATCGGACCAATTTGCTGGAACCAGTGTTTCATGACACGGTGCTCCTTAGGCAAGTGGCTACCTCGCCTACCATGCGGGCAAACTCCGGATCGGATCTCAGTTCAGGTGATCGTGGATAGGAGAACGGGATCTCGATGGTCTCGACAATGGTGCCCGGATGATGACTCATCACCATCACCCTTTGGCTCAGGAAAACGGCCTCCGCCACGTTGTGTGTCACGAACAATGCGGTGCAGGGATGCTGTTGCCAGATCTGCAAAAGGTCCTCGTTCAGTTGCTGGCGCATGATATCGTCGAGCGCTGCAAACGGTTCATCCAGTAACAACAGTCGTGGCTGCATCACCAGTGCCCGGGCTAACGAGACCCGCATCCGCATACCACCAGACAGCATTCGTGGGTACTTGGTTCCATCCGTGGCGGCCAACCCGATCAACTCCAGGCTGCGCTGCACGGCCTCTCGTTGGTCTTCATGACTGGCTCCCCTCAATTCCAATGGCAGGCGGATATTGTCTTCCACGGTACGCCATGGCAGCAGGGTGGGGTCCTGGAAAACAAACCCCTGTTCACTTTGCTGCGCCGACTCATCCTCCGGGTACTGTACCGTCAGGGTGCCATCCGTGGGTGTGGCAAGTCCGGCAATCATGCGTAGCAAGGTCGATTTTCCACAACCTGACGATCCAAGCAGCGCCACGAATTCATTGGTTTGAACTTCAAGGTTCAATTGCTGCAGAACAGGCGCATTATCCTCGAATGCAATCCCCAGGTCCTGGGCATGGATCATCAGGTCCGTTGCACTCGTTGCCATCAAAGCCATCGTTTCCAGGATTGTTCTGCTGGTTGAATCGGCGGGGTACCCGATACCCACCTCCGGATGAACCTCTATAATAGACGCCCGCAGAACTTTTTGCATCCGGATCCCTGGCTGGAAACGAACCCCACAAAGTAATGAGTATTGGAGAACCGTGAATCACCCGGATCCTTCACCACTGGCTGCCCAGGGAACGATTCCCGAGGATTTACCGGCGAACCAGTTGGGAATCATCATCGTCGACCATGGCTCACGCCTGGAAGCCAGCAACGAGTCGCTGCTGGAAGTGGTTCAGCACTTTCTCACTGCTTCCCCCTACGCAATCGTGGAACCAGCTCACAT
>JAZADA010000439.1:0-2895 GCA_036124135.1 Planctomycetota bacterium
AACATCAAAACTCACCAGTTACTTAACTCTCCTCATTCTATTTCCAAATGCCGATAATTGCTATAAAAAACTTGCAAAATAGGTACTTTCGGTAAGGTTTCCTTGACCGAAATTCGTTAATAAAACCACTCTAAAGAGGGGTTTTTCCTTGTGCTCTCTCGGAGAGCCTCGATTTCTAGTATCGGCAAGATCGCTCCCCCAATCCCCATTCGGAAACCGATGCAAACAACTCATTTTCAACAAGTTAACCACCTCTACCCGCTGCATTCGTTATGCGCCACAGACTCGGCATAAACGGTTCACTAGACCAAGCTTCAAACTGGCAAAACCCAAGAGCGGCACAGATTACACGCTTTTTACTGCTGAATTCGAGTCAAAATCTCGACTAGGAGCAAAACCGGGTTTTCTGGCACAATAGCTGCACTTTACCAATGAAAAGAGGTGTCTACCTGCAATTTTGCAGCTTGGGCTGCCAGGAGACCACTGCCTTGAAACTCCCTTGGTACCACTGTTTCTTAGGAGATCAAATCATGCCGCGGTTCTGGTTGCTCTGCCTCATGGCCCTCCTGCCGGGAACTCTGTTCTGGTTTACCTCTCCTCCCCGCGTCTACCGCCTGGAAGCCATGGCCCAGGATCAGTCGGTTAAGACCTCGGTCGCGAACCTCACCGCCGAGGAACAGAACAACATCCACGTATACGAGAGCGTCAACCGCGCTGTCGTACACATTACGACGCGTTCTGTCGCGGACGAGACATTCCTGCGGCTAGAAACCCCTACCGAGGGTTCGGGGTCAGGCTCAGTGCTCGATCGCCAGGGACATATCCTTACCAACTTCCATGTGGTTGAAGAAGCAACCCAGATCCAGGTGACATTGTATGACGGTCAAAGTTATCGTGCCCAACTGGTAGGGCAGGATCCTGCCAACGATATCGCAGTGCTACGTATCGAGGCACCGAGCGAGCGACTAAACCCTGTGAGACTGGGAGACTCCTCGCAATTAAAAATCGGCCAAAAGATTTTTGCTATCGGAAACCCTTTTGGCCTCGAAAGAACTCTTACGGTTGGCATCATCAGTAGCCTTAACCGCACCTTACCAGCTCGCAATCGGCGTACCATGAAATCGATCATCCAGATTGATGCCGCCCTGAACCAGGGCAATTCAGGAGGCCCCTTGCTCGATTCGAGTGGTCAACTTGTTGGCATGAACACGGCCATTGCCAGTCGGACAGGCCAGAATACGGGAGTTGGCTTTGCCATTCCTGCCAACACGATCAAACGCGTCGTACCGCAACTGATTCGCAATGGACGCATCATTCGTGCCGACATTGGAATCACGCGTGTTTACCAGACAGAGGAGGGATTAATGATTGCCCGCATGACACCTGGTGGCCCTGCTGAAAAAGCCGGGTTACAGGGTTTTCGCTTGCTGCGTCGACAAAACCGGCGAGGCCCTTTCGTCTTCGAAGAAGCGCGTGTTGACCAGAGTCACGCCGACCTGATCATTGCTGTCGATCAACGTAAGATCGTGACCGTGGACGATTTCCTGACACTAATTGATCAGAAAAAACCGGGAGACCAGGTAACGATCACGGTTATTCGTGATCGTCGCAAGTTGGATATTCCAGTGGTACTCGGCAGTGACAGTTAGCCCCCATACCCACAGGCCCCGTGGAGTGTAACCTCTTGAACCACCAAACCTCCCAGCCTCTTCGTGGAGGCGGCCCACTGTTTTCAGTTCCCGACTGCGAAGCTGCCCGAACAGTATTCCGTGATAAACCGAAAGGCCTCGTTGACAAGGTGTTGTCCGTACCGGAAGCCGTCCAGCGTTGGGTGCGAGATGGAGACTACCTGGCATCCGGCGGTTTCGGAGGCGACCGCATTGCCACCGCCCTGCTCCATGAAATCGTACGCCAGAACCCGCAGAAACTCGGATTTGCCGGGCATACCACGACCCACGATTTCCAGGTTCTCTGTGCAGGTAACCAGACACAACGCGGCCAACTGCTTAGCCAGGTCGATGTGGCTTACATCGTCGGCCTGGAAGCTCGTGGGCTCTCTCCCCATGCTCGTCGGGTCGTTGAGAGTGGACAGTTACAACTGTGTGAATGGACCAATTACACGTTAGCCCTGCGTTTCCAGGCTGCTGCCATGGGCGTCCCGTTCCTGCCGGTTCGCACCCTTGGTGGTACCGATACATTTCGACACAGCGCAGCCCGTTCGGTTACCTGCCCCTTCACGGAACAACCCATGATCGTGGTCCCGGCACTTTGGCCCGACGTGGCCGTGATCCATGTGCACGAATCGGACCGTTATGGCAACTGTCGCATTCGTGGCACCTCCGTTTCAGACTATCACCTGGCCCGCTGCGCAAAACGCCTGATCATCAGCTGTGAACGCATCATTGACACCGAGGTTATCCGACAGGATCCCACGGCAACCACGATTCCTTACTACTGCGTGGATGCTGTCTGCGAAGTCCCTTTCGGAAGCTATCCCGGGAACATGCCCTACGAGTACTACTCCGATGAAGAACACCTACAGCAATGGTTAACGGCAGAAAAAGATCCAGCAACTCACCTGGACTTCCTGGAGCATCACCTGTTCGGCGTCAATGACTTTAACACTTACTTGCAACGCAGTGGCGGCATCGACCGCCAGCAGGAACTTCAGGAGCTGGAACATTCCCCGGAAAACTAGCAACTTCCAACAGCGGCCTGGATTTCACGACAAACCTCATCACGAAGCAAACCATCCATGACAACTCGCACTCCTGGCTACACACCTGTCGAGATGATGATTTGCACAGCAGCCACTTACCTGGAAAACAATGCGCTCGTGGTCGTGGGAACCGGTGCTCCCTGTGCAGCAGCCATGCTGGCTCAAAAAACCACGGC
>JAZADA010000440.1:0-23100 GCA_036124135.1 Planctomycetota bacterium
TACGCTTCCTGCACACCGGTTATTGAAGAGGGTCGTGTCTACGTGCATTTCGGCAGTTATGGAACGGCCTGTGTCGATACGGATTCGGGGAAAATTCTCTGGACGCGGCGAGACCTGCCGTGCAATCACTGGCGAGCGCCCGGATCGTCACCGATCCTGGCGGGTAATTCCCTGGTAGTGGCTTTCGATGGCTATGACCTGCAGTACGTGGTTGGCCTGGACAAGCAAAGTGGTAAAACCCTCTGGAAGCAGGATCGTAACATTGACTATGGAACCAATAATGGTGATCGCAAGAAAGCCTATTCGACCGGTCGCTACATCGAGTTCGGTGGCAGGAAACAGGTGATTAGCCCAAGTGCAACGGATACGATTTCTTACGATCCCCAGAGTGGCAAAGAATTGTGGCGAGTTCATCATGGAGGCATGAATGCAGCGCCGGTGCCGCAGTTTGGGCATGGCCTGGTCTATATCGTTGGTGGCTCTGGTCCCTTTTCCATGGTCGCAGTGCGACCTGATGGCAATGGTGATATTACTCAAAGCCATGTGGAGTGGAGTCTTGGCAAGAGCGTTCCGAATCGTCCTACGCCCTTGTTGATTGGTGACCATTTATTCATGGTCAATGATGCCGGGATCGTGACCTGCCTGGATGCCAAGACGGCCAAGACGGTTTGGCAGAAACGGATCAAGGGGGAGTACCGAGCTTCACCTATTGCGGCCGGTGGCCGTATTTACTTTTCGAATATGAAAGGTGAGGTGACGGTGATTGCAGCTGGCAGCGAATTCAAGCTGCTGGGTGAGAGCAAGCTGGGCCCCGGCTTCCAGGCTTCACCCGCGGCGGTCGGCAAGGCACTGTACCTGCGTTCGCTGTCCAGCCTGTATTGCCTCGAGTAATCGGAGGCGTAGAATCATGCGCGTGATTACCTGCTGTCTCGGGTTGGTCTGTGGGTTGAGTGTCAGCCTGCCAGTTGGCGATCTGGTAGCAGCGGACCAGGCCCCGGTTCGGCGAGTACCAGCCATTGCGGATGGATTGCTGGTGTCGGAGAAATTGCCAGGCCAGGGGGCATGGATCGACCCGGCCTTCGCGACACGGTTTCAGCAGGCAAACCGCGTGCGGGCAACGATCTGGTTTGAAGACCAGTTACTGGGCGATGGCCAGGCCTACCGGCGACGGGCTAAAGAGTTTTCCCAATGGAAGCGTGGCAAGTTGCGATTGGCTGCCACGAAAACATTACAAGCCATTCATGCTCGTTCCTGGCAACTGGCCCGGGAACGTATTGATCAGTTAGTGGAAGAAGGCAAGATCAGCCAGGTGGAACCAAATTGGATCGTGAATGGTTTTTCCTGCCAGGTGGTCCAGGGAACCTTGAAGAGCCTGCAAACGGTCCCAGGAGTTCGCAAGATTTTTGCCACTCCACGACGGCCACTGAATCGCCTGGCGCCCCGGGGGGATGTTCCCGGGTTCTTATCACAACCACAGGTTCCTTTCGATGCTGCACGTTATAAGCATCCCTGGTACATCCACGCGCTCCAGGCGAACCAGGTCTGGGATAAATTCAAGATCACCGGTGCAGGTACACTCAACGTGATTCATGATTTTAATTTCGTGTTTTCAGATAACCTGGCGATTAATCTCTATCGAAATCCTGGTGAAGTTCCGGCCAACGGCAAGGATGATGACGGGAATGGACTGGTCGATGATTATCATGGTTATGATTTTGACCGCGGTACGGCGAACCTTACCAATCAACCAGTTCCCCTGAAAGCGACTTCTCCCAGTGGGATGCATGGTTTCATGTGTGCGGCCGTGGTTTGTGGTCGTGGTCTTCCCGGGAAGGAATACGAGTTCGGGATTGCCCCGGAAGCTCACTGGGCCGGGGTGATTGGCGGGGGACACCTGGAGAAAACCGTGCAGTGGGCCGTCGAACAGGGAGCGGACACCTATAGCATGAGTTTCTCGATTCCGGGGTTAAAGGAGTTTCGTTCACACTGGCGCAAGTTGATGGAACATGGTTCCCTGTGCGGAGTGTTTTTCGTTTCCGGCGCCGGGAACTTTGCTCAAACTGCCCAGGTGCCGGTGCAAATGCGTATTCCAGAGGATATTCCGGAAGTCGTTTTCGCGGCTGCCGGGGTGCAGCGAGATTTTCGACGGACCCCGTTCTCCAGCCAGGGCCCGGTGAAATGGAAAACGGAACATTACCAGGATGGCCTGGTGCAAAAGCCGGAAGTCTGTGCCTTTAATTTTGGCTTGCCTTTGCTGCAACGTGATGGGGCAGTCAAGCCTGTGGCTCTCAATGGAAATTCATTTGCGGGTCCCATGTTTTGTGGAACGATCGCACTGATGTTGTCAGCTGATCCGGACCTGTTGCCTTGGGACCTGAAGACCATTATCACGTCGACAGCGACGGATGTGGCTGCCCCGGGAATTGATTACCAGACCGGGCATGGTTTGATCAACAGTTATCGTGCCGTGAAAGAAGTACTGCGGCGCAAGGCCGTGCGAACCGGTCAGGATCCTGCTCCCTACACCGGCAGGGAACCGGGTGATGCACTGGATATTGCGTCCGAGACCGCCGCCCTGATTCGATTCGAAATCAAGATCGTTCGTGTGGTACCTGGCAGCCAGGCGGCCCAGGTGGGATTACGTGTTGGAGATGTACCCGTTCAATACGATAGTGTTCCGATTACAACGCCAACGGCATTGCGAGCGGCCGTGGCGGCCGTGGTGCAACAACGTAAGGAGAAGGTCGTTTTCGAGGTAGAACGACAGGGCAGGAAAATGAAGTTCACAGTCAAGCCGGGGCAACTGGGGCTCAGCGTAGGAGCCCGATACCTGGCTCCGGTGTTCAAGTAAGTCGTGTTGGTTTTCGTTAAAGCGTAGTTGTGAGAACAGTTTTACCGGTTTAATTGCCACGATATCCAAGGCTTTCCAATGTTTTTTCAGGGCCATGTTGAAGATGTTTCCTGATCTTCTGGTATAAAGGAGTCCAGGAGATCGTTGTCTATGTGTAAACCAATGAATCGACTTATTGCCTGGCCTTTGTTGGCTTGCCTGGTGATCTCGCTGATCGGTGCAGATACATTGCACTATCGCCTGTGTCACCATCATCCGACAGATAAAGGGAAGAGCGCTGGTTGCACCCTGCACGCACATCAGGATGGGGTGTTGCATACCCATGGTGCTGAGGACCCTGCGTCCGATCCAGTGCCGACGGATCCTTTGTCTGAAGATTGTCTCGTCTGCCAGGTGCTTTCGAACGATGCGCCTGAAGTCAGTTCGTTTCTAACCTTGTACCAGGGTAACCTGGTAGTGGATCTAACCGTCGGGGAATTATGCCAGCGTCCTGGCAAGCCGCGACGATGCGCTCTTTCTCGTGGTCCGCCACGAGTTTCTATTTCTTTGTAGGCTGAGATTGTCTGCATCGAGACGATTGGCTTGCCTGTCTTTTCCGTGTGATGCCTTGAGTTTGCGTCCAGGTGCCAGGAAAAGGCGATAGGTTTATCGGGATAAGCCCGAATTGCAACTGCCCTTTTTGGGTATTCTTGCTACGATCACCACAAGATTAATAGAAAACGAGATAACACATGCGAAAGAACCGAAACCACGCTTTCACGCTAGTCGAGTTACTGGTCGTGATTTCGATTATCGGCATCCTGATGGGACTGTTGATGCCTGCTGTCCAGTCGGCTCGTGAATCAGCACGCCGCATTTGGTGTAGTAATAACCTGCGACAGATTGGTATCGCGTTGCACATGTACCATGATACGACGCGAGGTCTGCCGCCCGGCTGGATTGGAATACAGCCTGGAACAGGTCAGCCGTTGGCAACCGGTCCGAATGGTTTTGCCTGGGGAAGCATGTTATTGCCCTACCTGGAAGAGGACAACGTTGTCAATAACGAGATTAACTTCAATTTGCCCGTCATGCACACTTTTCACGATCATGTTCGCAAGCATCGAGTGGAGAATTATATCTGTCCCTCGGATGCCGCGGACAAGTTCTTTTACTTGAAGTCAGAGGATAATCCCAGTAAGACGATTGCCGAGTTAGCCGCAGCGAATTACATCGGCTGTTTTGGAACGCGTGAACTCCATGACTGTGAAAAGTTGAAACCCGGGCAGATATGCCGTAGCAACGGTGCTTTTTACCATAATAGCCATATTGGGTTTAATCGCTTCGTGGATGGTTTGAGTAATACGATCATGGTGGGTGAGCGGTCATCGAAATGGGGTTACTCGACCTGGACCGGTGTGATTCCTGGTGGGGCAGATGCTTTTGCCCGCGTGCTGGGAGTTGCCGATCATCCACCAGGAAACGATCATTTTCACATGGATGACTTTAGCAGTTACCACAAGGGTGGTGCCATGTTCCTGTTCGGCGATGGGTCCGTTCAACTGTTGACCGCGACGATTGACATGTACACGCTGCGAGGCCTGGCCTCACTCAATGGCGGCGAAGTTGCTAACCGACGTCCGTAGGGAATACGACGTCCCATTACCACTGCCAGCCATCTTTCAGGCTGGTATTGACCACGGCTCCTTCTGGCCATTCGTTGCGCTGTAGCTTGATAATGCAATCTGCAGCCTCGATGGCCATGTCCAGCCTTGATAACCAGTCACCGCTACCCACATGCGGGGTGCTGACGACCTGGTCCATTTTCAGCAGCTTGTTCTCCGGGTCAATTGGTTCCTGCTCGAAGACGTCCAGTCCTGCTCCGTAGATGTGCCCTGACTCGAGTGCCTCGACCAGGTCGGCTTCCACTACCAGCGGGCCACGGGCCGTATTGACCAGGACGCTACCTGCTTTCATCTTGGCCAGCGTGTCTCGGTTAAAGAGTCCCTGGGTGTCGTCGTTCAGGGGACAGTGGATGGTTACGTAATCGGACTGGGCCAGCAAGGTATCAAGATCAACCAGCTGGACTCCATGTTCCTGGGCAAAGCTTTCGTTGGGATAGGCATCATGGGCCAGGACCTTCATGCCCAGCGCGGTGGCGCGTACAGCCACGCTGCGGCCGATGCGTCCCAGGCCGAGGATCCCCAGGGTTTGCCCTCGAATGGGGAGTGTGCTGTTCTGGTTCCATTGACCTGCTCGCATGAGGCGATCACTGGTCATGACGGACTTGGCAATGGCAAACATCAGGGAGAACGCGTGTTCTGCCACCGATTCATGGTTGGCCGTGGGCGTGATGGCTACCGCGACACCGTGCCGCGTGGCTGCCTCGACATCAACACGATCGTAGCCGACTCCTGAACGAGCCACGACACGCAACTGGGGCAGCGCAGCAAATACGTTCTCGGTGAAAAACTCGCCACCCGCGATGATGGCCTGGCACTTGCTGAGTTGCTCGATCGTTTCTTCTTCGCTCTTGTGCCCACGGGTAAAGGTGGGGTCATCCGGGTAGATGATATCCATCCCGGCGGCGCGAATGTTCTTGACGTAGGGAGCATCTTCCTGGTGCAGGAAAGCTTCCGGGGCAATCAAAACAACGTCCATAAGGTGGGCTCCCATGAGGGTAATGCAAAGCTGAGGGAAGTTCCTAGTTTGTCACTTTGTGCTGGCCTGTCCAGCCCATGCAAGCCAAGATTGTCGATTTGCGGGGCTCTACCACTTAACTTACACTGGAATCGCATTGACCATGCGAGGTGGTTCCGTGGTCCCGAGATGTCCATGCATGAGGGTTACCAGTAAACATGACGCAGCCTCTATCCAAGCTGGAGCAGATTGAACAATCTCATCGGATCGAGGCCGATTCCAGCGCCTTACTGGTGATCGACATGCAACACGGTTTCCTTGACGAGGGAGCGTCGTTGGAAGTTCCCAGGGGCCGCGAGGTGCTGCCGAACGTGGCTCGCTTGGTCGAGGCGAGTCGCGAAGCCGGGATTCCCGTGATTTTCACGGAGTTCATTTACGCCGGCACGATTCCCTGCCTGCGAGGTGATCCATTTGGCCCCGAGCACCTACCCGCTGTCGAGGGCCAGCCGACAGGTTATGGCTTTCCTTCAGGTAACTGCCTGGTAGGCCCAGGGGCCGGGGTGGGGCCAGAATCGGCGACCACCGTGGATGCCCTGGCTCCCCGCGAGGATGAGTTGGTGGTCCAGGGTCATACCTACGACAAGTTCTACGGAACCCATTTGGACCTGGCCCTGCGCAGCCGAGAAATCCAGCGTCTGATGATTACCGGGGTCACGACCGACGTATGCGTGAACAGCACCCTGATCGCAGCATCGATGCGAAACTATCGGGTGACGGCGGTGACCGATGGCATGGCCACGATCCACGACCACATTCATGATGCCTGCCTGCAGATCTGGCAGAACAAGTTTGCCCGGCTGGCAGATACGGCCCAGTTACTGGGCGAGATCCAGGAAGCATGATGCTGCCGGTTATTTTCCTGGACGGTTCTGGATCGCTTTCTCGATGTGCTTGACTACCTGCTCACCAAGTGACTTGGAACCTGCCGGCGTGAAGTGAACGTTGGCAGGACGCTGGATTTTTTTCAGTTGTGGTTTGCAGAATCCAAACAGGTCATTGATCATGATTTTTTGTTCTTTCATGATCCTGGTTGCAATCGTATTGTATTTTTCCGAATCGCCGACAACGCGTCCCTTGCAGCCTGTTGGTACGGGGGTCGTATGACACCAGATGAGCGTGGCCCCTGTTTTCTGTAAACGGGTGACCAGCTGTCGCAGGTGTTTCTCATATTCTGCCGGGGGGACCTGTTGATGACTGTCGGCAGCCTTGGGATCGGCCAGGTTTTGTCCCTGCGGTCCCATGTACTTGAGGTCATGGAGTCCCCAGTTGAAGTGAATGACATCCCAGGATTGTTTGCCGATCCACTGGTCCAGTTCCTTGACTCCCTTCGTGGTGGGGCCGCAATTGGTGGGAGCACGGTGGACATTTGCCTTACCGTTCATCATCGTTTGTACCGGTACGGTGTAACCGATGGAAATCGAATCACCGATCAACAGGACTCGCGGCAAACCGGGCTTGTCCTTGACCGGTTTAAAGGGCCCCTGTTTGGCGCGGGAAGGTGTAGCGGCCTTGGGCTGTCCCTTTTGTTGACCGATGGCGGTTGCCTGGCTTGCCAGGAGAGTGACCAGAAGTGAGAGACAACAGCTGTGCTGGATGGAACGGTACATGATGATGTTTCCCTGGGAAGGAGAAAAAGATTGTCAGCAGTTTCTATTGTGTAATGTAATGTAGGTCATCGACAAGTAGGGTATACTGCGGGCCACCTGGAGATACTGGTTAGGAGGTAGCCATGCGAATCATGAGGCACTATGTGACGGTCTTGATCTTGTTGGGAACGCTTGTCCTGGATGTGCAGGCCAGTCTTGCCCAGCAAAAGGTGGTCAAGACAAAGGTTGCGAATCCCCCGTCAAAGGAAATCCCGGAAAATATCACGGCGGAATTGGACGTGGTTTATGCCAGGTATGGTAAACGTGAGTTGCACGCGGATTTGTTTCGCCAGAAAAGCGTTCGTCGGCCGATGCCGACGTTAGTGGTCGTCCATGGTGGAGGCTGGCTCAAGGGAGATAAGAACAAGTTCCGGGCCATGGCAATTCAGCTGGCTCGCCAAGGTTTCGTGACGGTAGCAATCGAATACCGGCTGGGTGGAGAAGCACTTTTTCCTGCAGCTATTCATGACTGTAACGCCGCGGTTCGTTTCCTGCGTGCGCACGCAGGAAAGTACTTCGTGGATCCAAAGCGAATTGGTGCGATTGGTGGCTCTGCCGGCGGTCACCTGGTGGGCCTGATGGCCACGGCTTCCCACGTCGATGCATTCCAGGGCCCGGGAGGGAACCCGCAGCAGTCGTCACGAATCCAGGCGGCCGTGGTACTGGCCGGTCCCCTCGAATTGGCCACGGGTTCCGTGGCGGAAAAATCTCGTAAGGATCCAGAGAACTCGAATGCCAACAAGTGGTTTGGCAAGACGATTGATGAGGCTCCCGAGTTGTATCGACAGGCATCTCCCTTTACCCACGTCAGCAAGGAGACGCCTCCGATCCTGTTCATGGCCGGGGATCTTGAATATCCGGCTCGCAACCAGGGGACCCGGGACAAGCTCAAGGCATTGGGAATCGAGACCGGTATCGTGGTGGTCAAGGATGGCAAGCATGGCTGCTGGAACCGTGAGCCATGGTTTAGTCTCATGATCAAGGACATGCACACGTTTTTTCGTCGCACCCTCAAGTAGACGGGCTACTTGTTCGGTTGGGCTGGTGTCGCCTGGATTATCTTGAACTGACTGGATCCATTGGGTAGTCGTCCGTAGGCCCGGTCTGTTTGCTGGGGGCCAAACTTGATGGCATCCAGTAGACGAATTTTTCCATCTTGCTTCTCGATCAACATCAGGGTCTCGCCTGATTTCGATAGCTTGAAGTTAGCATGGAGTCCTGGCTGGTCCGTGATGTCGTCATCCAGCCAGACAACCAGGTAGCCGTTCGGCTGGATGCGGCTGCCGGCCGGGAATGCCCACTTGAGCGGTTTGACCTTGCTGTCAGTAAGGTAGACTCCATCGAGGTCGATCAACTGGTCGCTCTTGTTGTGGAGCTCGATGTAATCCTCGTACTGTTGCTGGGGATCCTGGACGGCCGTATCGTTGGAGGCCATGATTTCATTGATGACCAGGCTGGTCTTGGGTGCATCCGGAATCGGAATCGAAAAATCCAGGGGGCTGGATTCTGCTGTTCGTGGGTAAAAAACCGTACTGCCAACCGTCGCATCGGTGCGTGCCTCGACGTAGTAATGGACATTGGTTCCGGCAGACTGGGCCGGTATGGCCGCCCCATAAAGTCCGTCACCGGCAGCACCATCCTGGTGTTTGCCATCATCGAGCATGGGTAGCCGCTGGAATGGAGCATGGGCAGCAGGTGCATGGTAGAGCATGACGCGTTCTGCCTTGTTGCCAGCGCCGATCTTGGCCTGCACGTAAATGGGCTTGCCGGCGACCAGGTTGGCAGGTGAGCGATTGGAAGCGGCCAGCTTTACCGATTCGATGCGAGGCGTGGGCTTCTTGAATTCCGGTAGGCTGAGGATGTACTCGCGGCGTTCTTCGAAAAATGACTTGAGCCCTGGCAGGGGACGTCGCCCCGAGCCCAGCGTGTCTGTCATGTTCAGGATGAAGTCCGCATAGCTGGATTCTTTCCGGGTATCTTTTTCGATCTCGGCATCGATCAGCTTGTAGTACTGGTTGGTCAGCGGCCCGGCTTTTTTCCAGTCCACCCACTCGTCCACGATCGTTCTCACGTGAGCCGCATAACGACTGCTGATCTCCGGATCCGCGAGGAGGCGACTCAGCAGGGGTTTCATGTCATCGTATTCACCCGAGAAAGGATTCAGTTGAAGTCCGTCAGGTGTGCCCCCCTGGACGCCACTTCCTGGAGGGCCTCCTCCGCCGGGAAAGCGGAAGGTTTCATTGTTGTCGTAGGGGAGGACATGAAAACGACCAAATTGTGGTTCCTGGTAGATCACGTAATCACTACCGCGACTATAGTAACCATCACTGTCAATCAACACGTTATCAAGGGCCAGGAACCAGAGTGCTCGATCGATACTGAGAATCGAGTCGAGCGAGGCTGCTTTTTCCTTGGGCGTTTCGTCCAGTGTTTTGCAGAGCTTGATCAGGTCCTTCCAGGCCTCGGGAGTATTCTTCGACTTCAATTCGAATCCCCAGTAGTCCTCGATCTTGTCTCCCTCGTACGTCAGGGAGCGGCCGGTAGGACCGGCGGGAACTTTCCAACGAACTCCATCCCGGCGGCTAAACCAGTCCTTGATGAAATCCTTGTTGTATTGCTGGTCGTTGATATAGATTCCCCAGCTTTCACCATTCACGACCACGCGGACGAAGTTGGCCTTGGGAGCAGCCGTGTAATGTCTCGCAATGTGACTGTACAACACGGTGCGTTGAAAGGACGGATCAGAGTGCGAGTTCAGTAGATTGAGCGTACGGTAGCCGTACAGGTTCTGGTCCTTGTTGTCATAGTCCAGGGTGATGTTGAAGGATCGCTTTTGGCCTTCACGTAAAGAAAAGAAAGAAGAGTTGCCCCGGAATCCCACGCCCACGTTTTCGTATACTTTTCCGTCGACGGTTAAGCGGGCTGGAACCTCCACGTCCGTGCGGTAGAAGTCAGCCAGTTCTTTTTCCCAGTCATCCTGTTTGAATTCCAGGAAGAAGGTTCGCAAGATCTTTTCATCGTACAGCTTGTTGTCTGGATAGTTCTTGACTTGCTTGGGTGAAACCCGGGGACCGGGTTCCGTGGGTTGACTGGGAGGTCCGCCACCGCCGGGACCACCGCGTCGGCCACCTCGCCGAGCAGGATTTTCCTGCGCATAGCGACGGGCCGCCTTGCGTTCCACGTCATCCAGCTTTCCATCCTGGTCCTTGTCGAATTGTTTGACCAGTTCTCGATTGCGAGGGGCCCTGGAACCTCCACCTGGAGGGCCTCCGCCTGGAGGTCCAAAACCTGGACGGCCACCGCCAGGTTGGCCAGGATTTTGCTGGGCGCCAAGAACAGAAGCGAAAATCAAGACGAGCGATGCCGCGAAAACGATGAATTTAGTTCCCATGATGCCGTATTGCTTCCTGGATAGAATGATCGTGATGAGTTGTCCAGATGTGCCCGGACAAGAAGTATTTCTTGCCATATGTTGCTAATGAAACTGACAGAACACGAACAAGTTTCTAACAAAATGTTGAGGGATAGAGAATTAGTGGGCGTAAAAAAATGGTCGAACGCTTTTGCATTTCCAGCCTATTTGCTGGGTGGCCACGCGATGTGCCCCGGTGTATTGGTTCGGATACTCCATAATTTATGACCCGCAGTAATGTAGAGTGTTTTTCGATCCGCACCCCCGAAGGCACAATTGGTGATCATATCGATCGGCACGGGGATAAATTGCACCAGTTTGCCTGCGGGAGAAATGATGTAAACGCCAGCCTTGTATTTTTTCACGGCTTCGCCCGGATCTTGTGGGAAGTTAAATCCTGCGGTGACATAGAGTCGCCCTTGCTGGTCAATGGCCATGCCATCAGGACCTCGATCACCCCCCCAGTCGAATAGCAGCTTGCGACTTCCAGCGACGACGGATCCCTTGGCCGTTAAACTAAATCGCCAGAGCTTGCGATTTTGTGGATCAGTGCCGCTGTTAACATTCTCGGCAACAAACAGGTAGCGATCATCAGGTGAAATGGCTAACCCGTTGGGACGAATGACTTCATGCGTGATGATCCGTTCGACCTTGTCCACGTCATCAATGCGATAGATTCCCTCGATGGCGCGCCCCTTGTCATCAAACTGCTCGAGGTCCGAGCGATTGCCATAGCGGGGATCGGAAAAATACAGGCGGCCACGGGAGTCAATCGTGACATCGTTGGGAGAATTAATGAGTTTTCCCTGGTAACGGTGGGCCAGTACGGTAATCGTGCCGTCATGCTCGGTGCGTGTTAGCCGTCGATTGCTACCGTAACCGCCACCCTCGCAGGCAATCAGTCGTCCTTGCAGATCAAATACCATTCCGTTCGTACGACCCGAGGGCGTTCGAAAGACATGCAACTCGCCCTTGGGGTCCTGGCGCATGATGCGACTGTTGGCAATATCACTGAAATAGACGTTGCCGCTGGGATGCCATACCGGCCCTTCTGTAAAGGCAACACGATTGTGTAATGTCAGTTGCGCATCTGGGGCCACGGGCGGCTCCTCGGCCAGGCTGGCAGATGAAAGCAACAGGCCGATAAGGGATGGCAGGATGAGTAATTGTTTCGACATGAGTGATTTCTCCTGGCGGGTCGTGCACGAAAAAAACTAGCGTCGCGAAACGTCCTTGAATTCGTAGACGACCTTGCCCTGGACGCTGTGAAAACGAAATGTAATCGTTGGTTGTTTCTTTTCCTGTGAAACAGCAACGCTCAGGTACCCACCCTTCACGCGATGGAATGGTTGCACGACCGGGTCATGTCCCGGACTGCCTCCCGCGTGCTGGTTGCTGACGGGACCACAGGAAAATTCCCGCAGCTTGGTTTTGGGGTCGATGGACATGTACTGCCAGTGGCGATCCCCACAGCAGACGTAGAAGTTTTCCAGTGCCCCTGCCCAGGCCCGCACAAGGTTCCCCTCGTGGGTGAATCCCTCGTTGGCATGGTTGTCGTTCTTTGTTCCGCGATCTGGACCGACGATCGGAGTCGGGCTGATCAGGATACGAAACTTGGCATCTGATTCAGCCACGCTTTTCTTGAGCCATGCCATCTGTTCCTTGCCCCAGATCGTTTTATCGGGGCCATCCGGCATGTTGTTGGGTGAACGAAAATCACGTCCCTCGACCATCCAGATTTGCAGGCCCTGGCCCCAGCGCACCGTCCGGTAAGTGTTCTTTCCGATGGGGACCTGTTCCAGGAAGGTTGCCAGTCCCTGTTTAAATGTGAACGGTTTCATCCAGGCGACTTGCTGTCCAGGCCAGCCATCGTTGTTGTAGGTGTCGTGGTCGTCTTTTTCCCAGTAGCCAGGGACGTGTTGATGAAACTTGACGATCCGCGGCATGGAGTACATGCGGTGCCAGTGATGACGCGCCAGTGCCAGTGTACGGGCGCGGGGTTTCTCGGAGTCGTAGTACACGGTGTCTCCGGTAGGCACGAGAAAATCCAGTTGATCTTTCGCCATGGCATCGTAGATCAGGAATCCATCCTTGTCGTCCAGGTCGCGGTACGCCTGTCCGGTGATCACGGCAAAGCGGGCATCCTGCCAGCTGTTAGCCAGCGCGGGGGTCGTGAACGATCCACGGATCTCGGCCGTGGCAGGAGTGGATGGATTACCGTTTGGGCGGGCCTTGATGATCAGGTAGTAGCGAGTCGCAGGCTTTAACCCGGTGAGGGTGAACTTGTGCGAAAAATCAGTCTTTTCCTCGACACGGATCCACGGGGTGGTTTGGAGTTTTGAATAATCGTTTTTTTCTGTCCAGGACAGCCTGAGTTGCCCCGGGGTTCCTGGGGTAGCTCCTTCCAGTCCGTCGACCTGGATTTTTTCCGTGTACTCCGCGGTCTTTTTCCCGGCACGCCCAACACGGCGCTCGCCGGGCCAGACACGTTTCGGTTGCGCGGTCACACGGGACCAGACAATGGCCGAGGTTTGCGTCACTTCACCCACTCGCAATCCCATGGCCAGGTGAACATCTTGCTGGGCATCACAGGGCAGTGCGTGGATAGCCAGGAGGCTGGTGGTGGCGATCGAGAGGATGAAACTGCGGATCATGTTTGGTTCTCCGTGCGTCAGGTATTCCCGCGGCTGATCGTTTGCTGGAAACTGAAGTAAGTCGCTGAAAAGTGACTGCCGGGTGGCAAGTCGAAGCTCTTATAATACCGTACGGACGATCGTGGGTATAGTTTCTCGCGAAGGACACGTTGCTCGCAGGATGGCAGGCAACCGTGAAGTCAGGATGACTGTAGAAGTGTTCAGTTCGCAATGCCAGCCCGTGTTGATCAATCTTTCGTTACGGATTGACCGTGTGTTTGATGGGCCTTGATCGAGGTGCCTGGGTGACCTGGGCAATCACGATTCCCGCACTGACAAAAAAGATCAGCAGGAATGGAAGCACGGCAATCATCGTGATGCTGTTCATGTAACTGCGGCGCTCAGAAACCGTGGCTGTTTCAGGAGAATCGTCCTTGTAGGTCACCCAGAGGAAGTTGCCTGCGGGGCCGAGGCGTGCTTCATACGGAATGGTCTTGGTGTATTTTTGTTCGTTGACGGTGTAATGGTAAGTGATGAACCTGTCTCGCCTTTTTTGCTTGTAGTAAATGAGCCTGGCGCGGGTTTCCGACCATCCAATGGCCGTCGGTGACGAGGCAAAAAACAAGGTCGTGGTTACCGCACATCCCAGTAGACCGACGATCATCACGACGCGGAAAAATTTCAGGATGCCGTTTTTTGTTTCCCGGCGAAGAGGATTCCGTGTCGAGATAGACTGGGTTTCATGGGGCGCCTGGGAACGGGATCGAATCGTGGGATCCAGGATGGCCGGTTTGATGTTTTCCAGGCGATTAGAGGCACCGTCTGTGACATGCGTATTCGCCAGTGGGCTGTCCGGCGTATGTTCCATTTCCACGACGTCATAGGCCGGATCCCAGCCATTTAAGGCAGCCACCACTTCCATGGTATCGCCGCTGCGTAATGACTCGACAAAGGAATTGGCCTGGGACTGTAGTGAGATCCGAATCTGCTGTCGGCTGTTCGGTAATTGGCCGCTGACCGTGTAACCATTGTGGAGTGGATGATCAGTGGTATAGCCGTAACTATTTTCCGCTTCCTGGAATCGGAGCGTAAACCGAAAGGAACGATGCTGCTGGGATGCTAACAGCTCATCACGCTGCGCAGCGAAAGTGCCAGCATCACTGAGTTGCTCGAGTATCGTTTTCAGCGTTCGGGAATTACCAACATACATGCAGATATTCTAGAGATTCAGGTCTTTGAATGAAATCACTTTCTTGGGATGGCGAAAAAAATGCCTGCAGGGAATCCTTGTGGTCAGCTGCTAATCTGTCGTTCTCGCATTCCTTTTTCTGGAGTATACTAGGCAACTATCGCGGATTTCACTTGCCTTGTTGAGAATCAAACAGTCCGCATCTTGCCACGACTGTCGACGATTGGATGATAATCAGATGTTTCAAACAGGGTACATCCTGGATCGTCGGAGTGATCTGACCTGGTTTATCGGGTTGCCCTTTGCGGCGGTTCTTTTTGCCCTGGCAAGCCAGCAGTGGTTGCCGGCTGTCGTGATGTCGTCGGTGGCACTCTGGATCACGATTCCCCATCACTTTGCGACCTGGATCCGAACCTACGGATTTTCAGAAGACTGGAAACGCTGGACGGATCGTTTGATCATTGGTCCCCTCGTGATTTTTGGATTTACCTTTCTCGGCGCCATGTCATTTCCGCTGACATTGTACCTGGTAAGTACTCTCTGGGATCACCAGCACAGTATCATGCAACAACATGGTTTCGGTCGGATCTACGATTTCAAGGCGGGAACCGGTACCCGGAAGACAGCCCGCTTTGACCTGGGCCTGCACTGGATACTCTTCGTGAACATGCTGGTTACCTCACCGCTGTTCAGTTCCCTTTGGATTAGCGAACTTTACCGTTGGGAAATCCAGGTGTCATTGGCCTCTGTTCAAATGATCCATACGATTAGCTGGACACTGACAGGAACTTACCTGGTGATCTACCTGTTGCACCTGGTGTCTTCGATTCGCCAGGGCAGGTCACTCAATCCACTCAAGTATGCGTTTATCGGTGCCAGTTATTTTCTCTGGTATTACTCGGCCTGGCATACTGCATCCGTGCTGGTATGGGGTATTGCGCATCGCCTGATGCACGGAGTGCAATACATCGTGATTGTGTACTGGTACCTGCGGCGCAAGGTGGATCAGCAAGGCGAGGTGCAGGCAGAAGCTGCCCCCAGGAAATTTAACCTGGTCCGATACATGGTTCGCTCCGGTAATGTTAAATTTTTCCTGCTCATATTTTTTGTTTATGCAGCGTTGTATCAATTGGCCATCCTGCAGCCACTAGAGGTGTTTGGGTTTGGTGTCGTTCGGTGGTCGGAAATTTATCGTCCGATTCCCGACCTGGGGGTAGCCGGTTTAAATCCGACCCTTGGCTACCACTTATATACTGAATTGATGATCACAGCATTTGCGCTGACGCATTACTATTTTGATTCGTTTATCTGGAAAGTTCGTGATTCCCAGGTCCAGGGTGGGCTGTAAATCGATGGACGGATGATGCACTACCTATACCGCTATCGGCTGCTAATCGTGATCTATGGCCTGGCCATGATTGCTGCCATCTATGAATCGGGGTACCTGGAACGTCCGACTGCCACGATCGCAGGGTTGGCGCAACCATCCCCGGCTAGTGATGTGTTGATCGGCCTGTACCCGGATTCACCGATGGCAAAGTGCTTTCGAGCGGATCAGGCCATGTTCCTGACGTACGATTTGCCAACAGCCAAGCGATTGCTTGGCGAGGCATTAACCGGGGGCTACAAGGGAGAGGAATCGTACTTCTATAACTATGCCACCGTCTTGATGCTGTTGAAAGAAGATCGCCAGGCAGTCGATGAGGCTGTTGCGGATTGGCGCAGGCATGACCTGACCACGGACGATCAATTGGATCCGAGAGCTGCCTACCGTAACCTCGAATTGCCAGCTCCGCTCGATCCCACGACGATTCGTTGCCTGGTGAGGTCGAGCGATGGTACGAAGCTTGTGTTTGCTCGCCAGGACAATCTACTCTGGTTGGCCGAGCCTGGACAAAACCTGGAGAGACAGGGACTGTACGGCGTTCGCCAGTTACCCGGGAGAGCACACCAGAACATGATCTCGGCGTTGGCCCTGGCTGCCAATGCAACCCAGGTGGTATCGGCGAGCCTGGATGGTGACCTGGCCGTCTGGGACCTGGCAACTGCTGGACTCGTCGCTCGACTGCCGGCACAACGCGTGCCAGGACAGCGTTCGGAAATCTATGACATGGCCGTTTTCCCGGACGGATTCCAGTGTGCTGTCGTTGATCGAGCAGGGATGGTCAGGATCTGGGACCTGCGGAAACCTGTCTTGTTGCGAGAGTTTCAAGGAGCCCGGCGACCCCTGTCGGCCGTTGCCGTATCGCCTGATGGAACCATGCTGGCCACGGGTGGCTGGTCCGGGATCATCAAGCTCTGGGATCTTAGCAACGAGCAGCCACTGCCGCGATCATTGGAAGGGCATCGAGGTGTCGTTAATCGACTCGTCTTTGCATCCGATGGCAAGGTGCTTGCCAGTTGCAGTCGCGACAGTACGGCACGCATTTGGGATCTGCAAAGTGGTAAGTCACGTGTCTTGAAGGGCCATGGAGCTCCCATTTATGGACTGGATCTGTCGCCAGATGGGAATTCCGTTGTGACAGCCAGTGAAGATCGTCGTGTGAAAATCTGGAACATGCAGGACGGAAAGGTCTTGTATAACCTGGCCACCAGGCCAACGCCCCGGCCACTCTATGCGGTCTTGTTTGCACCGGACAGCCGTGGGCTGATCTGGCCAGGTGGACCGTCTGGTATTCAGTTGATCCGTCCCTAGTCGTGTCGAGCGATTCTCAGGGAAGAGGAGGTGGGTTGATGCCACCGCGGTTGGCAAATCGCCAGTTCGTGGGTTGGTATTGAATTGCCAGTTCGGGTGTTGCCAAGCGTTTTCCATCCTGGAACGCACTATGCATCACACGATCAAGAATCCCGGTTGTCAGCAGTGTTCTCTCCACGGGGTAGACCGCCTTGCCTGTGTGGATCATGGTTTCAATGGCTTTGACCAGTTCGGCAAAATGACCGTATGGTTTCCGGTCCTCTAGCCAGAACCAGTTGACGAACGGCTTGTCGACGCCGCGCAGCTTCAGGGCGACTCCAAACTGGCTGCCGATACCGTTAACCATGGCAACCGTTCCCTTCAAGCCGTCACGGTAGTCGACCAGGTAGAATGCAGCAGATTCTTCCAGGCCCATTGCTAACTTGCCACGATCGACCCTGGTTTCTGTAGCTGCCAGTGCTGCTTTCAATAGCGTTTCGGACCAGCGTCCTGCTTGTCGGGATTTCGCGATCTCGCCTTTTCGAATGACCTGGACAGCCTGGACTCCGGTTTCTCCACCGCGTCGTCGTTCGGTCACAGACTGTAACATTTCGAGGGCATGGAACCCGTATGATTCGAGGCCGCCATAACCAATGCACAGTGCTTCTTCGATTTCTGTACCGGCAGGCAGTTCCATGGCAGGCAGGCGCCACGCGACCGGCAGCGAGGATCCGGCCATGAAGGGAATTTTCATGCTGGTCGCCGTATCGTACATGTGTTTCGCATCAGCCCAGTTGTATGCCAGGTGTTTATCGTTGAAGACCGGGACGATCTTGTTGTGCTTGCGAAATGTTGCCGTGATCTCGTCAAAGAATCGTCGGCGAGGATACTGGTGTTGCCGTGTATCGGAGGTATACGGATACGTGCCATGTTCTGCGATACTCAAAACGCCTGCGACCTGCACCCGGTTCGTGCCCAGGGTAATTGCTTCAGCAATGGTTGGAACGATGGGAAAGCCATGCTTCCTGGCCAGGTCACGACTCAGATCTCTCTTGGTAAACTGATCGACATACAGCGCCGCCAGTTTTAATGCAGGCCCCGGACCTCCATCCTGCCGGAATCCTTCCAGGATCTTACCCACGATAACGTCCGCATGTGAGTTCTCGTGGTACTCGGTAACCACTGCTGCCACCGGTAAGGGAGTGGCTGGATTGGCGCCCGCCAGGGATTGTTGGCCAACGTGCCATGCCAGGGGAGCCGTGGCGATCGTTTTCAGGGCGGTTCGCCGGTCGTAGTGACGCATCATGAGCAGGTACCTTGTTGAAAGCTGAGAATAAACAGGTAGCACTTCATCGTCAGGCTGTATTTTCCATGTTAAGGAGGATTCGTACAGCCTAGGTAAGGGTTGGCCATGGCGGGCAGTGGCTTGGCGGTGAATTTCCCGTTATCTTGGCTGTGCTAACGTGGCGGGAGCATTATCCTTGCCGGGACCGTGATACGGGCAGTAACAGGAAGTAAAGATGACACAACGGGTACTTGGAATTACCGTACTGGGCGACTTTATCCTTTCCGAAGGTGTCGAGCCGGTCATCAGGAATTTGCAGCGTGCGGGTGTGACAGCAGTTGCCTGTAATCCAACGGTCACGGCTGCTGCTGATGAGCAGACGGGGTCCTTTCAACCTCCCATTGATGCCGGCTCCAGCCCGCGTGTTTTTGACAGGCCACTGTTCGGTCAACAGGCCCTCTGGGTGCGCAGTGGAGTGAGCTATCAGCCAGACCCGGAATGCTACCAGGATAGTGACTATGCTGCGCGTCAGCCCAATGATCTGACCCATGAACATGGCCACGTGATTGGAGATTTTGTCCAGGCTGCCGTGGATGCTGGTATGAAAGTTTACTTTCAACTGGGAGCAGCTCAGCCGTCCGGATTGCGTGATGAAGATCGGCCTCGTGGACCTTCCGGAGAATTAATCACGGGGCGTATGGCCGATACGGGTAGCCTGGCAAGTGAAGCGATCCGTTCCTATAACCGTTGCTACGTAAGGGACCTCGTAAAGGCTTATCCATTGATTAGCGGCTTTCGCATCGATTGGCCGGAGTATCCCTGCTACACGTTTGGTGAGGTATTCCAGGACTTCAGTTCCCACGTTGCCGATTGGTCAGCCCGGCACGACTTTGATTTTGTAGCTATTCAAAAAGACGTACAGCAATTCCTGGCATACCTGCAGGGAGCAATGACCCGTGAGACGCTTGCCTCGATCAGCGCCGCAGATTCAGGATCCCAGGCGTTGGACGCGATCGGGAATCGTATCCAGGAATCGTTTCCAGGCGTGATGCAGTGGCTCAAGCTCAAGGCAGCCCTGTCCACGGATCTGATTCGATCATGGCGCACGGCTATGGACGAATCGGGTCGGGACGATTTGGAATTAACCGCCCATGCTTTCATGCCACCCTATACCCGTTTGACAGGACTCGATTTTTCCGGAGCATCCCGGGTTGCGGACTCTGTCAGTCCGAAGCTGTATACGATGCATTGGTCCCTGATGATCAAGTTCTGGGGGGATGTGCTTCTGCAGGAAAATGCAGTTGTGGAGGAGGCCGACCTGGTGCCCGCCATGGTGCGATTGACTGATATCGCGGATCAGCCGGCAGGAAAACGCATGGAAGATTATGGCTATCCTCATCCCGATCAGCCTCATCCGGTTCCCGACGCGCCTCAGCAGCGCAAGATTGCCTCCGTATACGAGGCCATGAACCAGCAGGCATTGCTGGTGCCCCTGGTGCATGGGTATGGGCCCCTGGAAGATGTTGATCGTCGCCTGCAGCTGGTATTGGAAAGCGCGGCGGATGGGGTCTGGATTAATCGCTATGGATATTTGAGCGACGAGAAGATTGAGATGATTCGCGCGGCCTGGCAGCCGGTCTCGTAGTTGATGAAAGGAAGTTGAGAATCATGGCAAAGACGATCCTGGCGATTGGTGCTCATTACGATGATTGCCCGTTCGGAATTCCCGGTATCCTGCTCAAGGCGGTCAGGAAGAATTATCGGGTGGTTCTATTGTCCATTATTGGTGACTATACGAACTGGAAACCCATTCGTGGGCGTGCCGACGAACTGATCAAGGGAACACAGGCTATCTGCCAGGAGTATGGCGCGGAAATGCGGTTTCTTCCGTACGCATCGATGCGGTATGACGTTAATCAAGAGACCAAACGCGCTGTGGCGGAAGTCGTTGCTGACGTTCAACCGGATATTGCTTTTAATCTCTGGCCACACGATCGGCATGCCGATCATGAAGTAGCATCGCAGTTAGGAAAGGTTGCCCTGGCCCACGGAGACCGCGTGCTGGAAAACCCTCAGCAGGCGTTTCGACGTCCTGGACGTGTTTACTCGTATGATAATGGGCCTCGACACACCATTGGGTTTGAACCCAATACGTTTGTGGATGTATCAGACGAATGGCCCCAGGCGATTGATTGGTTGGGGCGGTTGATGGCCCTGGTGCGAAATGAGAAGTACGATGCGACGAACAAGTACAGTGCTCAGCAAACCAAGGAAAACCTGGCTCGCTACCGAGGTATGACAGCTGGAGTTAAGTACGCTGAGGCGGTGCGTTCGATCCAGGAATATCCACGAGAGATTTTCCCGTAATCGGGCCCTCATCGCGTGTCATCAGCTCCAGCGATCCCGATGGAAAAGGCTGCCGTAGGCGTTGAAAAAAAATGTTTTCAGCGGATTCCAATCGTGGCGGGCTAATAACCAGTACAACGCGTACAACGATATCGATTCCAGATGCGAAAACACGTTGCCAAAGAGCGTTTTCGCGGCGCAAATTCGGTGATCAATGGAGGTCTCAAAGGGGCCAGGTGATTTCGTGGAAATCACTATTGCTGCTATGTTTAGGACTATCCCGGTAAGCCCGTGATGGGGCCTGTTGCGACGCTCAAAACGTGCTGTTTGTGACTCGATTGGAACTGGTTCTTTGCGCAGTATGGGAAACATGGATAAGAAAAACTTGGCAAATTACCTCTAGCTCGCCACTTTTTTCGTGTTAAGATAGAGGGAGATTGCCAATCAACATGTCCTTAGCAGCTTGGGGAGTTTGGCAAAGATAACTGTTTTTTGGAGGATTTGTTATGAGACTTTTGTTGAATGCGTTTGTTTTGGGTGTTTTCTGCCTCGGTTCGACGCTTTGCGTTGCCCAGGAGCAATCTCCTAAGCAAAAAGTGAAACCGGTTCAATCTGCCAAGCAGAAACCGGCTCAGAAGCCTGCTCAGAAGCCAGCTCAAAAGCCGGCCCAAAAGCCAACCCAAAAGGGCTAAACCGCCTTTTTGAAGTAGCCGGATCTATGGATTTGGCTCCTGGACAGTATTTGTGAGCTATACTTGCAGTACTGTTTGGTTGAATGAGCGAAAAAAAGAGACGACCCTCGTGAATTTGCACTGAGGGCGTCTTTTTTTTTCGCTACTCATATTCGACTTGGGATTGGTTATCGAGGAATTGAGGGAGGGGAAGTCATGACGACACATGTTCTCACATTGGTCTTGGCGTTGGCTGTCGGTGGTGATACGCCTGTACCGACAGGTAAGTTGATGATCAAGAAGGACGAAGTGGAGTACCAGACCCAGATGTTTGAGAGCTGGTGGGGTACAAAGCTAGAATGGAAATTATCTGAGTTACCGACGGAAGGAATGGTACCTAAATACCGTATTCCTTATTCCGGCCACGACTATCCAGATCGTTCTGGTGGTACAGATACACGTGCTGGAGGTGGACTCTCGGCACTTGGTAAATACGATATGGCTTTCCATGGTGGCCGTGGACTGGCAGTAGCCTTTGAACGAATTGATGTCACGCGACGTCCTGATCCCAGTTCCGTGGAGAACCGTCGCTCGCGACGATCCGCTCCGATAACTGCGAATCGAATTGCTCGACTGGAAAATCCATCACGTCCGCCAGGCCTCTTTGAACGGGCACGAGCGAGACGATCAGTGGGTTGGTATGGTCACTGCAACGGTTGGACTGCTGCCAGTATCCGGCATGCGGAGCCGACGAAAAGTGTTGTTCGCAATGGTGTCGTATTTACGCCTGCTGATATCAAGG
Source organism: Planctomycetota bacterium (assembly GCA_036124135.1). Classification (GTDB taxonomy): domain Bacteria; phylum Planctomycetota; class Planctomycetia; order Pirellulales; family Pirellulaceae; genus JAZADA01. The sequence goes on from JAZADA010000440.1 coordinate 22,189, forward strand.
GATTGTTAGCAGAACTTTACATGCACTGTGAAACGGAATTCCTGGGAGGTATCGATACCGAGATCAACCCTGGAACGCTACATGTGACCCTGACTAACTGGCTGGGCCGTGGCGACCATCCGGTTGGCATGGAAGCGGTACCGGGCAAGGTGGTTTACAACTACCCCATTTATAACTACAAGGCCGAGATGATCGAGCATTCTCCTCGATTGGTTGAAGTTAAAATGAAGGCGCTTTATGCCGTCAACACCGGGCATGAATTGGTCAAGTCACCACGATTGCATAAGGAAAAATACTTTCACTATGCCCTGGACCTGGACAAGGATGGCAAGATTGTGGGCGGGCGTTACTATGGTGACAGTGCACGGATTGATATGCTCTGGTCTCCTCTGAAACCCACCCAGGGTGGTAAAGAGGGTAACGAGAGTGGTAATCCTCACCTGGATGCCAAGACAATTCTTTCCATGTGGCGAGAAGCGACACCCATGGCCCAACGAAAGAAATGGATGAACATTGATCCCACGGACGAGGATAAGATCGTGGTCAATGAGAGTGATTGATTGGATGACGAGCTAACGTGAAAAGGCCGTTATTCCCGCAAGGGGTAACGGCCTTTTTTCGTGGCCCTGGGCGTCCAGGTTCCGTCCGTTTGCTTACCAGCTAAGATGAGACAGGCCACGCGGAAGATCGAAGCAGATAACGACTCCCTCGCGGTCTCGAATCCACTTGCCGGCTTTGAGAAGGTGGGTTTGAGTGACCGATTCCAGGGGTACGTTATGGCCCTGGATGGTCAGCTTGGGAGCTGCCGTGACCGGTAAGGGAGCTCGGACTGTAAACCGAGGCGTACCAAAGGGTGCTTGGAAAGTGATCTTCTGCCCGGCCTGCTCGATGCGGGTCAATTGCTTGGCCGCC
>JAZADA010000441.1:0-6260 GCA_036124135.1 Planctomycetota bacterium
CGATTGGTCCGCTGGGAACATGCTGGGGTGATGATCGTGTCGAAGGTGGGGCAGTGATTGCCTCGCTGTTGCAGGAAATCGATTGGCAAGAAGTTGGGATCTATCGCGTTGTGGCGATCTCCCAGGAAGATAATCCGACTCGATCAGATTTTCGTTATGACTTGATGACACGGAATCAGCAGCGTATTCACTGGGGTAAGGCCCCGGGTAGTGAACTGGAAGGTGAAGCCTCTGCCACCAAGAAGATATCGCGGTTGGTGGAATATGTTCAGCTGCACGGCGGCCTGAAAGGAAATCAGGATTCGCAGATTATTGATCTGCGGCAGGAACCATCCGATCGTCTGTCGGGTAGGCAAACAAGCCCGCGGCGTTGACTTTTTTGCCAACTCGCTAATCAACCAGGTGGCGTTCGTCCGGCAGTTGCTGTTCCAATGCCTCCTGCTGGATGCTCTCCTGCAACTCTTCACGAGCAATTGGTGTTGTCGGTGGTGCTTCAATGCCGAGGCGAACGTTTCCGCCGGCAATCCGTACCACCGTCACCGTGACCTCGTCGCCAATCTGGATTTGTTCCCCAACCTTCCGGCTAAGAACTAACATAAGTCGGTACCAAATTTCGAGACATGTTTTCCCCGTGTTGGTCGTCGATGTGCGGAAATAGCTGACGTGATAACACCACGTGTTACCGTACCAACGTTTCCCGGCTTCTTGACACCAGGAGCACGACCCGCCAGAGGGCAAGACATAATCTTCCCTGAATAATGCTAATTATCTTGCTTAAGCGTTTACAGCTTCCAAGTCACCCGATTCCGTGGATGCGATTTAGGAAGCCTGTTGAACGCAGTTATCTAAATTAATAGGGCCTTGAATAACCGGCAGCCTACCAACGGCACTCGCTACCCGCAACACCCCCCCGCAGAATGGTTTGTAGGCTGGGGTTCCAGGGTTATGGCCGTACGCCGTTGGCAAAAATAGAGGGTATGGGATAAATGCGGTGGCATGATTGCTTTACGTGTAGCTGGCAGTGGCTGCTGCTACGGCAGTTCCTGCCTGGCAAGGGTGACCCTGTTCAGCAAGGAGTGTTTCGAGGGCCTCTAGGAAGCTCAAAACGTTCTCCTGTCGCGAGGCGTAGCCCATAAGACCGATTCGCCAGACCTTGCCCTGGAAGGCACCCAGGCCGCCACCGATTTCAATGTTAAACCGTTCCAGTAGTTGTTTTCGCGTATTACCATCATCGATTCCGTCGGGGATGTGGACGGCATTAAGCATCGGAAGTTGGTATCCTTCTTCGGCCGAATAACGGATATCCAGGGCAGCCAATCCTGCCTTTAATGCCTGGTGGTTACGGGCGTGACGTTCATGGCACGCGTCGAGGCCTTCCTCGTGGATGATGCGGAGGGCTTCGTACAGGGCATACGTCATGTTGATCGGTGCCGTGTGGTGGTAGGCACGTGTCGTTCCCCAATAGTTGGCCAGCATGGAGACATCCAGGTACCAACTCTGAACTTTGTGCGTGCGGTTTTGGATAATTTCCATGGCACGAGGTCCAAAGGACACGGGAGCCAGCCCGGGAGGACAGCTGAGGCATTTTTGGGATCCCGAGTAAATAGCGTCGATATCCCAGGCGTCAACTTCCACGGGAACACCACCCAGCGACGTGACGGCGTCAACCAGTAATAGGGCATCATGTTCGTGAACCACGCGGGAAATTTCTTCGATCGGTTGCCAGGCTCCGGTCGAGGTTTCGGCCATGACGATTCCCACGATCTTGGGTCGGCAGGCTTTGATGGCTTCGGCCAGTTCGTCGGCGTGAAAGACCTCTCCCCAGGGGCGTTCCAGCTTCGTTACCTGGGCGCCTGCACGTTCAGCCACGTCAGCCATACGCATTCCGAAGACACCGTTGATACAGATCAGGACCGAGTCACCAGGTTCAACCAGGTTGACGATGGTGGTTTCCATGCCAGCCGATCCGGTGGCACTGATCGCCATGGTCATTTCATTCTGCGTCCGAAAAAGGCCTCGCAGCATTTCCTGCAGGTCGTTCATGACTTGTAGGTAGTAAGGGTCCAGGTGGCCGACCGTGGGTTTTCCAATGGCATCCAGGACGCGTGGGTGAATGTCACTTGGTCCGGGGCCTAACAGGGTGCGGAGTGGTGGGTTGAGGGGAGCGGTCACAGGTTGCAGGTCCTTCTTGATAGGGGTTACGAGGAGGAAAGCTCGGGAGGCGATTCCTGGACGAGCCGGCTGATGGCCTTGAATTCCGGGTGGTCCGAGGTGGCACACCATTCAAACATTGCCGCTTCCGTCGTGGTTAATGTGGCGCCGGATGCCTCGAGGCGAGCCAATGCGACCTGAGCGTCCAGTGTTTGACGGGATGAAATCGCATCAACGGCCAGGTAGACCTGGAAACCAGCTGCCAGCAGATCAAAAGCCGTTTGCTGGATGCAGACGTGTGCTTCAATCCCGGCCAGCAGGATCTTGTGAATGCCCTGGTTATTCCAGTCAGCAAACAGGGAGCCGATTTCCCCGCAACTAAAGGCACGCTTGCTGCTGATGTTTGTTAAGAGTTCGGCAAGGGCAGGGATCGTGGGCCCCAGTCCCTCGGGGTATTGTTCCGTTCCGGCGACAGGAAGCCCCAGGATTTGGGCACCGCGGATTAAGCGGTGGATGTTCCAGGTCATATTGGCCTGGTCCTGGACAAGTGATGCCAGCTTGCCCTGGACGTCGACGACCAGTAAGGCGGTGTCATGACGCGACATCAGTTCCGGGCTGCGAGGTAGTTGGTCAGGTGCATTCATAGAGTGCAGGATAAACCATTGGAAGGGCGTCGTGAAGTCGGACGAGTGGTCAGGCGGGGTTTGCCCCCCTATAGAGTTCATAGGCTGTTTGCGTCACAATAACGGGTTGGATTCGCTGAAGACCGTTTCGGGTGGTTTTTGTAGGTTTCAGCTTTAGTGGTCAGTGCTTTCGAGGACAATCATGACATTCCATGCGACGACAATTCTGACGGTGAGGCATCAAGGGCAGGTCGCCATGGGTGGGGACGGCCAGGTCACGCTCGGAACGGCGGTGATGAAGTCGGATGCATCGAAAATCCGGCGACTACTGGATGGCCAGGTGCTATGTGGCTTTGCGGGTACCAGTGCCGATGCCTTTGCCCTGATGGAACGGTTTGAGGCGAAATTACTCGACTACCCGGGGAATATGCCACGGGCAGCCATCGAACTTGCTAAGGAATGGCGTACGGATCGAGCGTTGCGACGACTGGAAGCGCTGATGGCGGTGGTTGATTCTGAAAACACCTTGTTGCTGAGTGGTACCGGTGACGTGATTCAACCCACGGATGGAATTGTCGGGATCGGGTCCGGCGGAAACTATGCGCTCGCCGCGGCCAGGGCACTTGTGAGAAGTTCCGAGTTGCCAGTGGATGAAATTGTCAGGCAGTCGCTGGAAGTTGCTGCTGAAATTGATATCTATACCAATACAAATATTACCGTTGAACAAATCATTGACCCGAGTGAAAGTAACCGCTGATGCCGGATCGAGAGACCACGAGTAACGAGATGACGCCGCGTGAAGTTGTCAAAGCGCTGGATCGCTATATCGTCGGGCAGGCAGATGCCAAGCGAGCGGTGGCAGTTGCGATTCGCAACCGTTGGAGGCGCCAGCAACTGTCAAGCGATTTGAAGCAAGAGGTGGCTCCCAAGAATATCCTGATGATCGGTTCGACAGGCGTTGGTAAAACGGAGATCGCGCGTCGCCTGGCACGCCTGACAGGCGCCCCGTTTATCAAGGTAGAGGCAACCAAGTATACCGAGGTAGGTTACTACGGTCGCGACGTGGAGAGCATGGTCCGTGACCTGGTTGAGAATGCGATTGGATTAGTGCGAGATGGTGAGCGGCAGGCCGTTGAAAAAGAGGCCAGGCTGATGGTCACGGATCGCATCCTGGATCTGCTGGTGCCACGGCCAGTCAGCCTGGAAACCGTTGAAGGCGAACCCGATTCTTCGCAGCAGTACCAGCGGACGCGAGATAAGATGAAGGCCATGCTGGCCGGTGGAGAACTTGAAGAGCGTCGCGTGGAGTTGTCCGTGGAGCATAAGTCGAGCCCCGTCATGCTGGGTGGCATGGGAATGGAACAGATGGATTTTGATCTGCAGGGGATGTTTGAAAAGCTGGTTCCCAAGACGACCCAGCATCGAGAAATGACCGTGGCAGAGGCTCGGCAGGTCCTCTTTGACCAGGAATGTGAGGCGATGCTGGATCCGGAGAAAATTAATGCTGCTGCGGTTGAATTAGCAGAAAACGTCGGCATTATTTTTCTCGATGAAGTGGATAAGGTCGTCTCCGGTGAATCGAAGGGGGCGGATGTTTCACGGCAGGGAGTGCAACGTGATCTGCTACCCATCGTGGAAGGTACCACGGTGCAGACCCGCTATGGTAATGTTCGCACGGACCATATCCTGTTCGTCGCTGCCGGGGCCTTTCATCGTAGTAAGCCGAGTGACCTGATGCCGGAATTGCAGGGGCGGTTTCCTATTCGTGTTGAGTTGCAGGATCTGACACGCGAGGATTTCGTCCGTATCCTGCGGGAGCCCAGGAATTCACTGACGCGTCAGTACGAGGCGCTCATGGAGACGGAGGGTATCAAGCTAACTTTCAGCGAGGACGCCATCGAAGAATTGGCTGCCGTTGCCTACCAGGTGAATCAATCCACCCAGAATATCGGGGCCCGTCGCCTCTACACGATTCTCGAACGTGTCGTGGAAGAACTTAGCTTCGAGGCCCCTGACATGAAGATGGGTAAGGTGGAAATCAATTCCGCGTATATACAGGAACGACTCAAGAAAATCGCTGATGACGAGGATCTCAGCCGTTTCATTCTCTAGGGGACGAGAATTGGCGAGAATCGGTTGGCGGTGGAACGCTTTGGATAATCAAGCAAGCCGGGTATAATAGCGAGGTCCCTCCTGGAATCCCTCCCCTGTAGTCCGGATCCTTGCTGCAGGTCGTTTCCTTCACGTCATGAGGACCGCAGAGATCAAGATGCTTCACGGAAAAACCCTTGTATCGGGATGCTTGCTAGGCCTCGCGCTGTGCGTGTTGCCAGGATTGGGAGTTGCGCAGCAACCTGGCCAGCAACGTTCGCAAAGGGAGGCCCTGTGGCAGCAGGGGTATACGGAGAAGGTCGTCCCGTTGCTCAAACGCTACTGTTACGAATGCCACAGTGGAGATGCTGCTGAGGCAGGACTAGAACTGGCGGATTTCGCGACGATCCAATCCCTGCAGGCGGACAGGAAACGCTGGACAAAGGTGGTGCGAATGGTGGATTTTGCTGCCATGCCTCCCGAGGGGAGTCCTCAGCCCTCGGTCAAGGAACGCCGGGAGATGGTTCGCCTGCTTGAACCAATCTTGTTTACCATTGATTGTGACATTGATCGTGACCCGGGGCGCGTGACGATCCGCAGGATGAATCGGTCGGAATATAATAATACCGTCCGGGATTTGCTCGGGGTTGACTTTAAGCCAGCAGAGAATTTTCCGTCTGACGACGTGGGGCACGGGTTCGATAATATTGGCGACGTGCTCTCCTTGCCTCCGTTGTTGTTCGAAAAATACATGGATGCGGCTGAGCAGATTGCCGACGCTGCGATTCTTCTCTACGATCCCCAAGATCTTCCCCGGCAGCGATTTGAGGGTAGGAAGTTGCGCCGCCACGGCTCGGCTCGTTTTGATGGCACCAGTCGATCCTACATCATACCGTCCGCGGGTGCAGTCTTTACCAAGTACGCTCCTTCTTACCCGGGTCGATATCGCCTGCGAGTGGAAGCCGGTGCCCAGCAAGCCGGCACGGAATTTGCCAAGGTGCAGGTCGAACTCGATAGCAAGACCGTCAAGGTGTTTGACGTTAAGGCAAAACCAGGTGCGATGCAGGTGCATTCGATTGAAGTCGACCTGGAGGCTCGTGAGTACGAGTTAGCAGCAGCCTTTATTAACGACTACTACAAGCCAGACGCAAAAAATCCTCGCGAACGAGATCGCAATCTCTATGTCCGGGCAATCGAGTTGGAGGGGCCGTTGAAATTACCCCCCGAGGCGTTTCCGGTAAGCCATCGACGATTAATGATTGCCCAGCCTGCCCAGGGAAAGTCCGTTCGCCAGGCCGCAGGGGAAGTCTTGATGCCGTTTATACAACGTGCATTTCGGCGGCCAGTAGGCAAGGATGAATTGAATCCGTACGTTGGCCTGGTAGAGCGGGTGGT
>JAZADA010000442.1:0-7721 GCA_036124135.1 Planctomycetota bacterium
GAAACCAGCCGGACACGCTGCCGATGGCCAGCAGCCCCACCACGAAACTAATCGCATGGCCGATGGCATGATCTCGGCCGGAAAACCATCCCAATGCTCCAAGCGCCAGCAGGGGGGCTCCGAGGCAAACGATCCGGATCCATCGCGGCACCCCGCGTGGATCAGCAACGTTCCCTTGAGTCGATTGTGAAACCAGCTGTTCGGTTTCCTCAAGCGGCTTGGGCTGGTGTTCCTGGTTCATCATCGAACTCGATCACAATGCAACGGGTTGAAAAGCTATACGTTTTTTTCCAGCAGCCATGAAACCCCTGTGAAAAACGGGGGATTCCCACTTCCATGACCAGGTAAAGCCCACCGTCCCGTTGAAAACTAAATCCTGAAGACGTAAAACACGAGGACTGTCGATCATCGTAATACCGGTTGGCTGGCAGGGCAACTGACACTTGAGTTTCACGCCGACATTGTTGGCCGTGACTTCTCCTTTCTGCAAGGACTTGAGCATGCGAATTGAGACCATTGAAATACATCCCCTGCTGGGCGGTACGGTCGATGGAGGCTGGCCTGATGGCCATGTACCCGAAGATGATCTGCACACGCTTATCGAGGTCGTCAGTGACGAGGGGTTACGTGGCGTCGGCAGCATCTTTACTTCTTCACCACTGGTAAAAGCCGGACTGGAAACCTTGCGCCCGTTATGGCAGGGAGAATCAGCCCTGGAACCAGAAAGAGTCAGTGAAAAACTCAGGCAAAGCAGCTTCTGGCAAGGCCGCGGCGGCACGCTTGAACATGTTATTTCGGGAATCGACATCGCTCTCTGGGACCTGCTTGGAAAAGCGTGTCAGCAACCAGTCGCACGACTTCTGGGTGGTTACTATCGGCAACGAATTCGGCCTTACGCATCGATCCTGTTCGACGAACCCGACATCCTGGCCGAGCGACTGCGAGGAGTTATCGAACGCGGTTTCCGAGCCATCAAGCTGGGCTGGCGTCCCTTCGGGCGACGCAATGCAGCCTTTGATGAATTACTGATGCAAACAGCACGTGATGTTGCTGGACCGGAAATCGACCTGCTGGTTGATGCCGGTGGTAGCGAACAGTTCTGGCCTCATCGTTACAAGTGGGCCCTGCGAACCGCCCAGATGCTGCACGCCTACGATGTGGGCTGGTTTGAAGAAGCGTTGGCTCCTGATGATTTGGATGGTTACATCCAGCTCAGACGCCACGCTCCATTACCGATCACCGGGGGAGAAGTCTTGACCCGACGACAGGCTTTTCTACCCTGGATCGAACAAGGAGCCCTGGACATCGTGCAACCGGATGTCACCAAGTGCGGTGGTTTAACCGAGGCGCGGCGCATCGCCTGGACAGCTCACGATCACCATATCGGATTTGTCAGCCACGGTTGGAATACCGCCATCGGACTGGCCGCTGACCTGCATCTAGCAGCGGCGATTCCCGTGGCCCAATACGTCGAATACCTCACACCGGCACCCTATATTGACCAGATTATCCAGCAACCCTTCACGCTGGATGACGAGGGATACCTGGCAATTCCCACAACGCCGGGACTCGGCATCGACCTGGATCGTGATGCACTCAAGCAATTCGCACTGCCATCCTGAATCAACCTGGACTTCCTTCAGGAAGCGCGACGCATGGCAGCCCTTTGCTGACATTTGCGACAGCGGCACGTATAGGTATGCGCCTCAGCTCCATCGATTCGGCGACGCCACTTCTGCAATTCGATGGTTGCCGCAATGGGCTCAACCAGGCCAGGCTTCCGTCGAGGCCGGCGCATCAAAAAGATCCCTGCAGCCAGACCGAGCACTCCTGTCAGGATAAAATACGACATGCCATCAACCTATCTATAAGATCACCTGCCTGAAGACTGGTGAAAATCCAAAACCCCGCTAAAACTTGCACGGGAAAATAGCCCTCATCGATAAGATCGACCGCCCCGAACTGCTAGCTTAAACCATTTCCCCTAAAAGCCCCTGATTACCTAGGAAATGGCCTCAGCAAACCAATGACAGCGCAGGATCAACCCGCTATGCTATGAAAAGGAACCAGGAGCGGGACAGATGGCCGCTGATCTACCTGACGGTAAATTGGAGGAAAGTCCGGGCTTCACAGGGCACGATGGTCGGTAACGCCGACCGGCCGCAAGGCTAGGGAAAGTGCAGCAGAAAGCAGACCGCCACCATTCTCTCCAACCGGTGAGAGTGGTGGTAAGGGTGAAAAGGTGAGGTAAGAGCTCACCAGCAGCCGGGGTGACCCGACTGGCTTGGCAAACCCCATCGGAAGCAAGGTCAAACAGGAAGCAGACAGTACCCCGGTACTGGCGCGGATTGGCTCCGATCCGCTACCGACTTCCGGGTAGACCGCTTGAGGCACCGAGCAATCGGCGTCCCAGATAAATGGTCATCCCCGGATGCAATCAAATCGACTGCACCCGGAGACAGAACCCGGCTTACGGCCCGCTCCTGGTCCCTATTTTATGCAAAACCACTGCTACCAGCGACAAACTGGTCTCAACAGACCAGATCATCATCAATAACCTGCAATAACTTGGAAATGCAGAGCTTATTCATACTGGTTTTCATATCACCAGCTTCTGCCATCAAAGCGTGATGCAGACTCTCAGGCAAACGCACGGTAATCACACGCGTTACCTCGCGATCTGGTCGAGAGCGTTTGCTCAACTGATCCCTCAAACGGGCCATGATCCGCTGGATTTCGTGATACTCTGGCATTTGCTTGAAAGCTGAACGCTGCTCACGCCCTGGAAACAGTTGCTCTATAACCCCACCATTTCCCAGCATGCCACGGAAAAATGTTTCCCAGTCAGAAACCTGGCGGGCCATTTCCAGTGCCATATGAACAGCCTCTCGCTTCCGCTCTTCCAGGGTCCCCGTCACAGGAATACCAATCGCTTGATTCACCGCGGTGACGGGCTCGCCTGCTACCGGCGATTCTGTCACGGGAGCCTGGCCCACCAACGGCTCTACCTGCTGACTTGCCTGTTGCGATACTTCTTGCCCTGCCTGCTGTCCGAACTGGTTGTTTTGCATTCCATCCATCATGTTTCATTCCCCGACGTAGAAATTCTTGACGACCGTTGCCCCAGTGGCCGCGGTACTATCTACATCATGCAGGGCGAGTCAAACGTAAAGTGCATCTACTTGAAGTGCTTGCACTTACGTCGCAACAGCAAGCATGCCTACTTTCTGCGCAACCCCGCGCGGCAACCCAGCAGCGGACCACCTGCCTAATAAATAGGCAGGCTCTTCAGTCGCAATTACCAAGTGTCCAGGGAGAACTTTTTAGAGAAAAAGCGACATTTTCATAAGCATTTCAGCGTGACCGCAATACATACCGTCACACTACGTAAGCCAGAAGATCTAAGTAGTCGTGCTCTCACATGCTGGCTGGCAGCAGCCAGCATAATTCATTAAGCGAGCGTTTGACGGACCTTAAGCAACAATTTATGAGTCGCCTCGATCCCGGCATACTCACCCAGCTTACCACCCTCGTATTCGATACCCACGTAACCATGGTAGCCGGCCGCCAGGACGATCTTCATCATTTTGACGTAGTCAGTATGCGTTTCATTTCCCTGCTTATCAAAATCATGGCTTTTAGCGCTCACTGCCTTGGCAAATGGCATGGTCTCTTCCACACCTAGATATCGGTCATAGCCACGAAAGTTACCAAAGTCGGGCAGGGTACCGCAGTTCTTCTGGTTAACCTGCTTGATGGTCGCTGCTAACCATTTTCCGTTCGAAGAAAGACCACCGTGATTTTCCACGATAACACTGAGTCCATGAGGAGCCGCAAATTGGCTCACGCGTCGCAATCCATCGGCAGCTCGCTTCATCTGCTCATCATAAGTACCACCAGATGCTGCGTTCACTCGAATCGCATGACAACCGAGGAACTTGGCTGCTTCGACCCAACGGTAATGATTTTCAACGGCCTGGGTACGTTTTTTCTCGTCAGGATTCCCCAGTTGCCCTTCTCCATCGACCATAATCAATAAGCTTTTTACACCCAGGTCGGCTGCGCGTTTCTTCATTTGCTGCAGATACTTCTGATCCTTGGCTTTATCTTTGAAAAACTGGTTGACGTACTCAATGGCATCAATCCCGAACCGTTCCTTGGTAACCTTGGCAAAATCAAGATTATCAAGTTTTCCCGACCGGATCGTACGATGCAACGACCACTGGGCAAGCGATATCTTGAAGAGAGGCTCTTTTTCTGCCGCTTCTGCCGATGCATCCCAGGGAGTCTTTCCATTCAGGTTCAAATGAATTCCAGCACAGGAAGCGATCGAAAGTCCAGCAAGCTGCTTCAAGTGAGAGCGACGGGTCAACGAATGCGTCATAATATCTAGCCCTTAGAGTTGGTGAGGGAGTTAATTGAAAATAGGAAGCGTGGGATATCCCGAACAGGAAGCGACCGGGAGCAAGTTTGCCCAGTATAGATGGTGATTTCCTGTCAATCAACAGTCCGCGCGAGTGTCTCGGCACGATCGCCCGGGGGTAGATTCTCGACTTCTGCGATGTGCTTCCCGTTGCCGAGGTTGACGGTACAATAGAAGCTGTCTTCCTGGAAGAATCTACCGTCCGATCAGCGAGGGATAACTGCCACCGTGCAAGAGCGAGAGCGCGTACCAGGCGTCGCCAGCGAGTCGGCCGTCGTGGTACGGGTAATTCTTCCCGACCAGGTCATCGAAAAGGATCCTTTACAGGAACTGGAAGGACTGGCCACGACAGCTGGCGCCCAGGTCGTTGGTCGCCTGATGCAACGACGCTCACAGCCCAACATTCGCACCTTCCTGGGAAAAGGCAAGCTCGAGGAACTTATCCAACTGGTCGCCTACTGCGAAGCGGATGTGGTCATTTTTGACAATGACCTGACTCCTGCCCAGACCCGCAACCTGGAACGAGCTGTCGATATCAAGGTGCTCGATCGAACAGAATTAATCCTCGACATCTTTGCTTCTAACGCCCAGACCTACGAGTCACGTTTATCTGTCGAGCTGGCACAACTCGAGTACTCGCTACCCCGGCTGAAGCACATGTGGACCCATCTCTCCCGCATGAAGATGGGAATTGGCATGCGTGGTCCTGGAGAAAAGCAACTCGAATTCGACCGGCGACTGGTTGAAAAGCGGATCCACGAATTACGCAACGAATTGAAGAAAATCGAAAATCGCAAGGAACGCCAGGTGGCTGCTCGCGATGACCACATGACGGTTTCGCTGGTCGGATATACAAATGCGGGCAAGAGCACCCTGATGAATGCCTTGACAGGAGCCGGCGTGCTGGCTGAAGACAAGTTGTTCGCGACACTCGACACACGCACACGCCGTTGGCAACTACCTCGCTGGGGCCCCGTCCTGCTGAGTGATACGGTCGGGTTTATTCGCAATTTGCCACACCGCCTGGTCACCAGTTTCAAGGCCACCCTGGAAGAAGCGCGGCAAACCAACCTGCTGCTCCATGTCGCGGACGCCGCCAACCCGGAAGTCCTGCAACAAATACGAGCGGTCAACGCCGTCTTACAGGAACTTGGCATTGAGGAGAAAGATTCCCTGCTGGTTTTAAACAAGATCGATATGCTGACATCCCCTGCACCATTGGATGGCATCCTGAACCTCTACCCAAACGCTATTCCTGTCAGTGCCAACACGCAAATAGGGTTAGAACAGCTTGCACTCGCTGTCAGCGACGCTTTAAGCAGGACATTTCGTGACGTGGACATCGAAATGGATGTTTCCAACGGAAAACTAATGGCTTACCTGGCAGCACATGGTGAAGTACTTTCCCAGCGCTATCATGAAAACCGTGTCCTGATCCACTGCCGTATTCCCCAGAAGTACCTGGGACGCATTACCGACTCGGATGTCTCTATTGCGGATCACGCACTCATCCCAACTGGAACAGCAACTCCATCCGCTTCTACCGGGGACGATGCGAGGCCCACGATCGACGATTCGGTATGATGCATACCACAATCATTTGTTTCAATTCACCATGTCACTGACGGAACATGCCTGATGAGCCGACGGGATTTCCGAGAACTGCGTGTCATCTGCACAGGTGCTTCCAGCGGCATCGGCGCGGCCCTCTGCCGTCAACTGGCAAAACGTGGTACTCGCCTCCTCCTCAATGCGCGTCGCCAGGATCGCCTGGCTGAACTGGCCGACAGCATTACCGAGACGGGGGGCACCGTGCGTCATGTCACCGGGGATATCACCGAGGCACCAATACGCCAGGCGGTTTTGGCTGAAGCCGAGTCCTCCTGGGGCGGCGTTGATGCAATCATCAACTGTGCCGGCATCGGATCGATTGCTCCCTTCAGCGAATCCACGGAAGCGATACTCCGCCAGGTCATGGAAGTAAACTTTTTTGCCCCGGTCGAACTAACACGGCTGGCATTGCCCATGCTACGAAAGGGTCGCAACCCTATTATCGTCAATGTGGGTTCCGTGCTGGGCCATCGGGCGGTCCCTCGCAAGAGCGAGTACTGCGCCAGCAAGTTCGCTCTTCACGGTTTTTCCGATGCCCTTCGTGCTGAACTGGCTGCACACAACATCGACCTTTTACTCGCAAGTCCCAGCACGACCAGCAGCGAATTCTTTGACCATGTATTTGGTGAGAAAGCCCACAGCAGGCAACGACGCGGCATGGCGCCTGAACGCGTCGCTCATAAGATCATTCGTGCCATGGCTGCAGGTCGCCATGAAATCATTATTTCACCCGGTGGCAAGCTACTTGTCTGGCTGGATCGCCTCTGTCCACCGCTCATGAATCGCCTCCTGGCCCGCCATGGATAGGCGGCTGTCGCCTCCTGGATTTCACCTGCCCCACGGAACTATTTAAATCATGCAACCGACTGGTTTTGTAATCTGTTCCGAGGAGGGGCCCTGCCTGACCATCATCAAGCCAACGGGCCTGCTCACCCAGGCACCTTCGCATATTGACAGCCTGGAACGACGCATCAAGGCATACCTTAAAGAGCGAGACAGCAAGCCGGGCCGCGTTTACCTGGGGGTGATTCACCGGCTGGACCGACCGGTGTCCGGCATCATGGTGTTTGCCAAGCACGTACGGGCTGCCAAGCGACTTTCCCAGCAATTCCAGGCACGCCTGGTGAGCAAACGATACTGGACCTGCGTGGAAGGCATCGTTGACCCCGGGTCCGGAGAGTGGATTGATTACATGCGAAAAATCCCTGGCAAAGCCGAGGCTGAAATAGTCCCCGAAGACCATCCCCAGGCACGACGGGCGATCCTGCGCTACGAGGTGGTTTTCCAGGAGGCCAATCGCAGTTGGCTGGAGATTGAATTAGAAACCGGGCGTACCCATCAAATTCGATTACAGGCAGCCTGTCGCAATCATCCTGTCTACGGAGATCTTCAGTATGGATCTAGCGAGGGTTTTGGACCTGACTTTGAAAACGAGCGAACGCGCTCGATTGCTCTGCATGCTCGCCAACTTTCCTTTTCACACCCCATGAACCGCGAGCCGCGAACTGCAATTGCACCGCTACCTGAACACTGGGAATCTGGAGGGCTGTTACCGTCTACCCATCCCTGGCTGACAACGAGATCCGGATAAAAGCCTTTCCTGCCTTTGCCAGTGCGCAGCCAGTGATCAGCACGTCTCGACGCGCTCCTCCGTTAATCCTTACATGGTCGCTACGGGTAGGTCGAG
>JAZADA010000443.1:0-8102 GCA_036124135.1 Planctomycetota bacterium
ATCGCATAAATCAAGCATCTGCTGCACATCAAGTGCTTCTGCTCGAATCTGTGGCGAAAGGGCCTGTGCCTCAAGGACTGCATCCACGGCCGGTTTATCCAGTTGCCCCTTGAAAGCGCTAAGGATCACACTGCGTAAATACTTGCGCCGATGAAAGAACATGGCACGAACAAAGCGATGAAAAAAGGTAACGTCAGCAATCAAGCCGCGTTTTTCCGGCGACACCTGGATATGCAGGATCGCGGACTGCACCTTCGGTCGCGGCCAAAAGACGGAAGGGGGCAGGGTACGCACTATCTGCACGTCGCATTGGCTTTGCAACCAGATACTGAGCGAACCGTAATCCTTCGTCGAAGGAGACGCCACGATACGATCTGCCAGCTCTTTCTGAATCGTGACCGACATGGCATCCGGAACCACTTCGGTATCCAGCAGGTTCGAGATAATGGGCGTGGCCACGTTGTAAGGCAGATTCGCGACCAGTTTTAGTTTCCGATTTTCGCCACCAGCGAGTTTCTCCTGTAACATCTCGAGAACTACCGGGTGCAATCGGTTCTTTGTTCTCAAGACGTCCTGGCACAGGAACGTCACGTTGTCAAACTCGACTAACTCCTGGTTCGCCAACTCGTGCAATTGACGATCAATTTCAACCGTCACCACTTCCGCCACGTGGGGAGCAATCAGGGCGGTCAGTGAACCGGTTCCCGTCCCGACTTCCAACACCACATCATCAGGCCCCAGGTCAGCAGACTCCGCGATGAGTTCCACCAGGTTCAGGTCGATAAGGAAGTTCTGTCCTCGCTTTGTCACGGGCTTGATACCCACCTGGCGAAAGCGCTGAATCAGGAACTGGGCCGTTTGACGATGTGCCATACTATGGATCCAAAACGTTGCGGTCGATACGGACAGAAATTACTCAACAGACGAGGACGGGGAGGCACCTGGTTCCAACTGACGCTGGACATATTTTGCCAGGATATCCGTTTCAAGGTTGACCGGATCTCCCTGCTGCAAACGTCCCAGCGAGGTGATGGCCAGGGTGTGGGGAATCAGGGCCACGCTAAAACGATCTTCACAAACATCTACCAGCGTTAAGCTCACACCGTCCACCGTGATCGATCCCTTGGAAACCATCTGTTTCATGAGACGGGCCGGAGCCTGGAACCAGGCCAGCGTCCAGTCCTCGTTGTCAATACGTTCATGCAGGCTCCCCATGTCATCAACATGTCCGGTAACATAGTGACCACCGAGTTGGTCACCCACCCTGAGGGAAGGCTCCAGGTTTACCTGGTCTCCCTGTTGAAGATACTGCAGGTTGGTTCGTTTCAGTGTTTCTTCTCCGGCATCGAAGGCCAGGATTTCAGGATCTCGCTCAACGACTGTCAAGCAGCAGCCATTGACGGCAACGCTCTGTCCGATCTCCGTTTTTCCTGCCAGTTCGACAGTTCGAATCCGCAAACGGACGCCAGGATTCGCAGCGATAACCGCCTCTACTTCTGCCTGCGTTTCCACTAATCCAGTAAACATAGACCTCGTTCCTGCTGACACCATACCTGGTCACGGGTGTTCACCGTGCAACGATCACGCCAAGCTTCTCGCAAAACAAACTCCACCTGCAATGTAAGACCGCAGCACTTTAACCGCAACCGCCTAGTCAAAAGGGCCGACATCGGTGACAATAAGAGGCATGACAGTCAACAACGTTGACACGCATCCCACCGTGTTCACCAAGGTACCATCGTGCCTTACACGCTGACACAGGCAGGATTGACCGCCAGCAGGAGGCCCCTCGGGAACGGACCCAACCTGCTCTACCCCTGACATTTAATTTTACCTTGAAGACAGGAAGCCACGATGAGTTCAATTGCAAAGATACACGGTCGTCAAATTCTCGACAGTCGAGGAAATCCCACGGTTGAAGTAGACGTCACGCTCCAGGACGGATCGTTCGGGCGTGCCGGAGTGCCCAGCGGTGCCAGCACGGGCATCCACGAGGCCTGGGAACTGCGCGATGGCGATGACAATCAGTTCCTTGGAAAAGGAGTTCTGCAGGCAGTGCAGAACGTTAACACAAAGATCGCCGCAGCCTTGACCGGCCAGGACGCCCTGGATCAGGCCAGCATCGACCAGCAGATGCTGGACCTGGATGGCAGCGACAACAAGAAGAACCTGGGAGCCAATGCTATCCTGGGGGTTTCGCTCGCCGTCGCCAAGGCTGCAGCCACCTCGACTCAACAACCGCTCTTCCGGTACCTGGGCGGAGCCGATGCGAACCTGCTACCGGCCCCAATGATGAATATTGTCAATGGTGGTGAACATGCGGACAACTCGGTGGATGTCTAGGAATTCATGGTCATGCCGCTGGGCTTCCCAACCTTCTCTGATGCCTTACGTTGCGGCACCGAGATTTTCCACCAGCTGAAAAAAGTACTCAACAGCAAGGGGCTCAATACTGCCGTGGGAGATGAAGGTGGCTTTGCCCCGGACCTGGGCAGCAACGTCGAGGCCCTGGCACTGATCATGGAAGCCATTGAAAAAGCGGGTTACCAGCCCGGCGAACAGGTTCGTATTGCGCTCGACGTGGCAGCCACCGAACTGTACGACGTGGACAAGGCTGTCTACACCATCGACAACCAGCAACTGGAAGCAGCTGGCATGGTGGATTTACGTGCCGACTGGGTGGACCAGTACCCAATCTGTTCCATCGAGGACGGCTGCTCCGAGGACGACTGGGACGGCTGGAAAGCCTTGACCGAGCGGATGGGAGACAAGGTTCAACTGGTAGGTGATGATTTATTTGTCACGAACACCGAACGCCTGCAACGTGGTATTGATGAAGGGATTGCCAACAGCATCCTGATCAAGGTCAACCAGATCGGCACGCTCACGGAAACCATTGCGGCCATCAAGCTGGCCGATAGCCATGGATTCAGCAGCGTGACCAGTCATCGCAGCGGTGAGACTGAAGATGCAACGATTGCCGACCTGGCAGTCGCTCTCTCGACCGGACAGATCAAGACCGGTTCCGCTTCCCGTAGCGATCGCATGGCCAAGTACAACCAGTTATTACGGATCGAAGAGCAACTGGGAGATGCGGCGCGTTACGGAGGCTCCCTGTTTCCCAAGAGCTGATTCCGCAACCCGAGGGAGTCCACGAGTCGATGCATCAGCCAGATCCTCCAGCACGTTCAAGCTTGACTGATTCCGGCTGGTACTGGCTGTATCTCTATTGCACGTTCGGGCTGATCGCCCTGGTCGTCGCTGGGCCCAAGATTGCGCAATTGCAGCTAGATGCTGAACAGAATTACCAGGCCCGTCAACGTGCTGGCCAGCAAGCGGCTGGTCAGCCGATCACCGAACCGCTGGCAACACTGGAAACTCGACGCATCAACCTGCAACCGTTATTCCTGATCCTGGCCAGTCTACTGGGTATCGGCTGGGTCTCTCTCTGGTACCGACATTTTGGTTCTCGTCGCAAATCTCCTTCCCTTCCTGAGGAGAAACCCGATCCATGACATGGCTACTCGAAACACCTGTCTATATCCTCAGCCTTGGCGGGCTTGTCACGGCCTGCCTGCTGGGTGGCTGGATCCAGTTGCGGCACCGCTGGCTGGCCTACCTGTCAGGGATCAGCATCCTCATCACGGGATCCCTGGTAGCGCTGGAACAATACGTGATCACACCCGTGGAAGAAGTCGAGCTAACGCTAGAGCAAATTGTCACGGACCTGGAAAGCAACCAATTACCAAAACTGCTGGACCACATCCATTCACGTGCGCCAGACATTCACCACCTGGCTGAGAACGAGTTTCGCAACTATTACTTCGAACGTGTTTCGATCAAGAGCAACCTGGAAATCAAGCTGGACACCAGTCGACAGCCATTCCAGGCAGAAGCCACTTTCAACGTCGTGGCGCGAGGTCGTCTAACGGGCACCGGATCTGATACGATCCGTGTGCCGCGTCTGGTCACCGTGACTTTCCTGAAAGAAGGTGACCGCTGGAAGGTCGTGGACTACGAACACCGCCCACCGTTTGGGAATTTATTTGACAACGTGTACCGCTAGTCTGCTCGTCGTTACCTGGTCTCGACCATCAACTGGTGATTCTTCGGGTCATAAACATAGCTCTTGCCTTCCGGTAACTCCGGCAACTGGATTTGCCCGAATTCCACGATTTCCTTCATGAACTCATCATGGGATTTCGGATAACGCCCGTTGGTCGCTTCAAACAACTGCATGTTCTTGGGAATCACGATTTCAAAGATAATTTTTTCCTTGGCGCGAAAGTAGCTGACGGCTGGCTGGGCAATAATCTGGCCCGTCCCCTTGTGCTTTTCCAGTTTCCTTCCTTTTTTACCGACACCAACGCCAGCCACTTCGCGTGTGGGCTCACGTTGTTCCTGGGCTTCCGGAGCCGTCTCTTGCTCCTGGCTGGATCGAGGTTGCTTGGGTCTACATCCAGCGACCTGGCAAACCCCGACAAGCAACAGGCACCCGAGGATGGTTGTCATTCGAAAACTCATTGCTGCACCTCCTTATTTTTTTGCCAGGGCTAAATCCCACTGCTGCATCTGCAGCAGTAGCTTAGATTCTGTCAGATTATAGTCCAGTGGTGTCAGGGAAAGATATCCTTCCGCGAGAACTGAGACATCCGTGGGATGTGCTTCCGGCGGGGGAGGGGGGTCTGTCGTTGCCCAGTAGTACGTCCTACCCTTGGGATCCGTACCTTTCATAAAGTTCTCTCCATACCTTGCCACAGCCATGGGCACGACACGAAGCTCGGGAGAACGATCCAACGCCACCAGGGGAATATTAAGATTATACAGTCTCGAGGGAGCGTCCTGCTGAGCCAGCAGTTGTTCGATCACCTGGCAAGCCAGTTCCGCTGCACGATCGTAAGGCTGCTCCGGACCTTCTTCCAATGAAACCGCTACGCTGTTAATGCCAAAGAAAGATCCTTCCAGGGCACCGGCCACCGTACCGGAGTAGAGAACGTTGATCCCGGCATTCAAGCCATGATTGATCCCACTGACCACCAGGTCAGGAGGCTCTGGCAGGAGTTCCGAGATCCCCAGCTTCACGCAATCGGCAGGACTCCCATCAACAGCCCAGCCCTTGTGCCGCGTTCCTTCTCCACGCAGCTCCGCTGTCAACGGTTTGAGATACGTAATCGAGTGGCTCACGCCACTTTGCTCGGTCACCGGAGCCACGACATCAACTTGCCCCAGTCGCTCCAGGGCACGCTGCAAAGCTTGCAATCCAGGAGCCGCAAAGCCATCATCATTGGTCAACAGGATACGCACAATTTCAATCGCTTTCGAACAGGGGGAGAGGTTCCTGACGAAGGAACGCCACTCCCGCTGGTGACTTCCACGGAAAAACACCGCTTTACCAGCTAAAACCTTTCGATCGGGGAGCGTATCCCATCATACTGACTGCCCCCGGCTGACACAACGATCACTGGCCTAACTCATGCACCTGAAATATATTAGGACGATCCGGGTGAGCATACTTCCGGCTACTGAAGATCGCTCCTATAATCGTGGCTGATCCATGTTGTCCCGCTGGTTGAAAACCGCGGGATTTTTCTTTTCTGAAGCAACCAGGGGACGGGCGAGTCTTCAATGGAACCAGCTACCTGCCGCTGGTCAGGACAACGAGTCGATGAACAAATCTGTTAACCCCCCGACCGACAACACCTCGCGTGTCAACCAGGAACGTGTACTGGTACTGGATTTCGGTTCCCAGTACTCGCAGTTGATTGCTCGCCGCGTGCGGGAATTGAATGTCTATTGCGAGATCGTTCGTCACAACATCACGGCAGAACAGGTGCGTAAGCATCAACCCAAGGGACTGATCCTGTCCGGTGGTCCGTCCAGCGTTTATGCCAAGGATGCACCCCAGTGCGACCCCGAGTTATTCCAGATGGGGTTGCCGATCCTGGGTATTTGTTATGGCATGCAATTGGCATGCAATGCCCTGGGAGGCCAGGTCAGCAGTGCTCCGGCGCGGGAGTACGGACGCGCTCGACTGCATATCGACAACTCGGTTGGACTACTCTCCGATGTTACAACTGAAACGGACGTCTGGATGAGCCACGGGGACCAGGTTTCCTCGGTTTCAGAAGATTTCCTGCCACTGGCACATACACAGACCTGTCCGGTCGCTGCCGTCAAGCACAAGTCGCTGCCGGTGTTTGGCTTGCAATTCCATCCAGAAGTCACGCACACACCCGAGGGAGGCAAGGTCCTGTCAAACTTCCTGCTGGATGTTTGCGAATGTTCAGGAAGCTGGAAACTGGGAGACCTGGCCCAGGAGCTGATTGAACAGACACGCAAAACGGTTGGTAGTGACCGCGTCATCTGCGGACTTTCCGGGGGTGTTGATTCCTCGGTCACCGCGGCCCTACTCTACCAGGCCATTGGCGATCAACTGTCCTGCATTCTCGTAGACCACGGACTGCTGCGCAAGAATGAACAACAGGACGTCATCGAGGCTTTCACCGAACATTTCCATGCTGACCTGCGGGTGGTCCAGGCGCAGGACCAGTTCCTGGATGCCCTGGCTGGGATCTCCGATCCCCAGGAAAAACGCCGCATCATCGGGCACAATTTCATTGAATGCTTCCGTGCTGAAGCAGAAACGATCGAGGACGCCAAGTATCTCGCGCAGGGCACCCTTTATCCTGACGTGATTGAAAGCGGAGCTGCCCCGGATGGACCGGCTGCTACCATCAAGCTGCACCACAACGTGGGAGGGCTTCCGGAACAACTCGGATTTGACTTAATCGAACCGTTGCGAGATCTCTTCAAGGATGAAGTCCGGCAACTGGGAGAGGAGCTGGGGCTTCCAAAGGAACTCGTCTGGCGACATCCGTTCCCCGGACCGGGACTGGCTGTTCGCTGCCTGGGCGAAGTGACGCAGGACTACCTCAAGGTCCTTCGTGAAGCCGATGCCGTGGTGGTCGAGGAAATCCAGAACGCCGGTCTTTACCGCGAGACTTCCCAGGCCTTTGCGGTATTACTTCCTGTACAGAGCGTGGGAGTGATGGGTGACGCCCGGACCTACGAAAACACGATTGCTGTACGCTGCGTCAACACTGACGACTTCATGACTGCCGACTGGACCCATTTACCCTACGAGGTGCTGGCGCGCATTTCGACCCGGATCATCAACGAGATCCAGGGGGTCAACCGGGTCTGCTATGACATCAGCAGCAAACCGCCGGCGACGATCGAGTGGGAGTGATCCATTCAGTCGAAATACTACCTGGTATTTCTTGCTGCCTACTGCCACCTTGACCTGTTATCCAGGCCTGGCAAAACAACGTTCCAATCCCTGACCATTTCTCGACTCACGACTACGAGCAAAATATCACGATCATGGCAAAACAATACATTTTCACAATGGCGGATGTCACCAAGAAGCATGGCTCCCAGGAAGTTCTCAAGGAAATCTGGCTTTCCTTTTACCCAAAAGCCAAGATCGGCGTACTGGGGAGAAACGGATCGGGCAAAAGCAGCCTGCTTCGCATCATGGCTGGAGAAGATCGAGACTTCGAGGGAGAAGCGCGGCTGACGGACGGATTCACGGGAGGCTTTCTGCCGCAGGAGCCGGTACTGGATCCGGATCTGGACGTCTGGGGCAACGTCATGGAGGCGGTAGCACCACGTCGCCAACTGGTAGAGCGATACAACGAGATCAGCGTGGCGCTGGGTGAACCCATGGAGGATGACGCCATGCAGAAACTCTGCAATGAAATGGCTCGCCTACAGGACCAGATCGAGGCCACCAATTCCTGGGAACTGGATCGTGAAATTGAAATCGCCTTTGACGTCATGAACTTGCCGGATCGGGATGCCGATGTTACCAAGCTGTCCGGTGGTGAACGCCGCCGGGTGGCTCTCTGCAAGTTACTGCTACAGAAACCTGACCTGCTTCTCCTCGACGAACCGACCAACCACCTTGATGCCGAGGCCGTTGCATGGCTGGAGCGTCACCTGGGTGAATACCCGGGGACGGTCGTGGCGGTCACGCATGATCGTTATTTCCTGGACAACGTGGCCCAGTGGATCCTGGAACTGGACCGTGGGCATGGCAT